>JBALXO010000029.1:0-37184 GCA_036960615.1 Cocleimonas sp.
TATACCAAAGAATTTGCGGCAGGCGTTATCTGTAACGCAGGTACTTTAGGTATATTGATTCCACCCTCTATCGTTATGGTAGTTTACGCAGCTGCAACTGATGTATCTGTGGGCAGAATGTTCCTGGCAGGCGTGATCCCCGGTCTTATGGCTGGAGGCATGCTAATGATAGGTATCTATATCGTTGCACGTGTGAAAAATCTTCCAGCGCAACCTTGGGCTGGCTGGGCCGAGATATTCGATTCTGCCAAAGATGCTATTTGGGGTTTAATGCTAATCGTCATCATCTTGGGTGGCATTTATGGTGGCGTTTTTACTCCTACTGAAGCGGCGGCTGTTGCTGCTATTTATGCCTTTTTAGTGGCTAACTTTGTTTATAGAGACATGGGACCATTTAAAGAAAAAGGCAGTGGTGGCGTGATGGTTTTATGGCGAGGACTTTCAGTTTTCTGGCACAAAGACACCAAAGACAGTCTATTTGAAGCTGGCAAACTTACGATTATGTTGATGTTCATTATAGCTAATGCATTAATCCTAAAACACGTATTAACTGAAGAGAGAATTCCACAAGCAATAACAGAAGCGATGCTATCTGCTGGCTTTGGCCCTATCATGTTCCTTGTTATTGTTAATATTATATTACTGATTGGTGGACAGTTTATGGAGCCTTCAGGCTTATTGATTATTGTCGCTCCGCTAGTGTTCCCAATCGCGATGGAACTAGGCATTGACCCCATTCACTTAGGTATCATCATGGTCGTGAATATGGAGATTGGTATGATTACACCACCCGTAGGATTGAATCTATTCGTGACCGCGGGAGTTGCAGGCATGTCGATGTTGGGTGTGGTTAAAGCAGCATCACCGTGGTTAGGTATTATGTTCTTGTTCTTAATTATCGTGACTTACATACCTTCAGTATCGACTTGGTTGCCAACCTTGTTTATGGGACCTGAAATCATAACCAAATAGGAATCAGTGTAGTTATTGAACCATGGTTATTGAATCAAAAACTCGATAAGACAAACAGTTAATTAATAAATGACACCCCCCACCTTTTTACCAAAACAGGCAAAAAGGTGGGAGGTGTCATTCTACTTAATCATTCTCATTGAAGTGTTGCTTCAATAAGCTCAACTGCTCGGGAAAATCTGGCGGATTAAACTGCAAGCCTAAGCCAATCAATCTAACTGGCCGTTGTCCGCGTTGCCAAGCTTCTGCACATAAGCGTTTATAAGCATCTTTATCTGGGCCTGTTCCAGCCATTTGAATGGTGGTGGTTTCGAAATCATCAAAGCGTAATTTAACCACTAGGGACTTAGCGAATAAGCGTTGTTTCTGTTGGGCGCGTTTTAAGCGCACTAAAAGCTCTTCGTAAATACTATCGATCTCTAACAAGCACCTTTCAAGGTTCGGTAGGTCTTTAGAAAAGGTATCTTCAACGCTCAGTGACTTTCTTATCCAATCAGTTTCTACCGGACGATTATCGATACCTTGGCTGTATTGATGAAGGCGCTCACCAAAACTACCAAAGTGTTGCTGTAAACCTTCAAGACCTAGCTTTTCTAAATCACTACAGGTTTCTAAACCCAATTCAGACATACGTTTTGCTGTGACTTTTCCAACGCCTGAAATGGCTTTTACCGGGAGCTCTCTCACAAAACCTAAAACTTCATCAGGAGTAATCACTTTCTGCCCGTTCGGTTTATGCCAATCGCTTGCCACTTTGGCTAGAAACTTATTTGGGGCAATTCCCGCAGAGGCGGTAATGTGTTGGGAATCAAAAATGCGCTGGCGTATTTCCTGGGCGATTAAAGTTGCACTGCCATTACAATGCGGAGAATCACTCACATCTAAAAAGGCTTCATCCAAAGACAAAGGCTGAATAATATCGGTGAATTCTTGAAAAATAGAATGAATCACTTTCGATACAGATTTATACAAATCCATTCGCACGGGCGTAGTAATTAAATGTGGGCAGCTTTGAAAAGCGCGTGACATGGGCATTGCTGAATGCACCCCAAATTTTCTAGCTTCATAGTTACAAGCTGCAACCACACCACGATTACTAGAACTGCCGCCAACAGCTACTGGCTTACCTTTTAGATTGGGGTTTTCTCGCATTTCTACGGCGGCATAAAAACAATCCATATCAATATGGATTATTTTTCGTTGGGTGCTTGCTACAACTTCTGCAGCAGCTTCAACGCGTCCTATAATATTTTCGCTATCAGTGGACACTACCTGTTCCATTAGCGTCAGTGGTATTAATACTCACATCAGCATCGCTGAAAAGACGTTTCACATCGACACTGTCTAAAACATAATGGGTATTACAAAAATCACAATCGACTGTAATTTCTCCTTGCTCAACTACAATCGAATTCGCCTCTTCTTCGCCTATTGAGTGAATTGCATGATCAATTTTTTCTTGTGAACAGGTGCATTCAAAGCGAATCGACTTAGCATCGTAAATACGTAAGTCTTCTTCGTGATATAGGCGATGTAATAATTCTTGTGCTGGTAATTCAAGCAATTCATGGTCTTTAAGTGTATCTGCTAAAATACTGGCGTGATCCCAGCCATCGGATTGACTCGTGTTATCGATACCCGTTTCTTCTGAAGGTAAACTTTGCAGCATTAATCCTGCAGCAACCTTATCGTCGACGGCTAACCACAGACGTGTATTTAGTTGCTCAGATTGCGCAAAGTACTGCGTAAAGCATTCGGCTAATGACTCACCTTCTAATGAAACTAAGCTTTGATAGCGCTCACTTTGGGTCGAATTAGGCTCAACGCTGACTACCATGGTTCCTTGTCGAGAATTACCATTCATATCATCAATAGGCTGAAACAACTCTTTAAAATTGGCTTCAGGACTAATCTCGCCCTGCCAATTCGCTAAACCACGAATAGAGCCATCAGAAGTAGCCTGAACGACCAACATATTGACAGGAGCAGTACCGTGAATTTGTAATACTAGAGAGCCATCAAACTTAAGTGAATCAGTCAATAAGCCTATCGCGACTAAAGCTTCACCTAGTACTTGACGAATTGCAGGCGGATAATCAGTGGTACTTTGAATTTCTTGCCAAGATTGACTTAAGGAAAGCCATTCTCCTCGAACATGGAGGTTTTCTAATTGAAAGCGATGGAGAGTATCGGACATATTTATATTCGGTTTTGAACAAACACAAATATTAACGCAGCTAGGTAAATTACAGAACTATTATTAGTTCGAATTGAAATTGATTCGCTATTTATTGAAAATCAATGATTAAATATCAATTAATTTTTATTCTTGTTTTTATTACCGGGGAATATTACTACTGACTGCTGCATATTGTCAGGGTTACTTTCTTCCTCGTAGCTACGCTGAGTTTTACCCTTTTTAACTTGATACATACGATGGTCAGCAATATTAATCAACGCCTCGATGTTATTACCATGAATTGGGTAAGCCGCAACACCGATACTTGCACCAACCTTAACTCTAAGACCTTCTACATTCATCGGTTGAGCAATCACATCTACAAATTTACTCGCCATTGCTTCTATTTCGCCTAAATTTTCTTTTTCCATCATTAGGCCCATCAAATATTCATCGCCACCTAAGCGAGATAGTTGATCACCTTGACGTATCGCTAACTCTAATCGTTTTGCAACAATAAGAAGAACTTCATCACCCGCATTATGGCCATAGATATCATTAATTTGCTTAAAGCCGTTTAGGTCTATAAACATAATAACTAACACTTTGCCTTTTTGAGAAGCAACATCAAGTGATCTATTTAATAGTTCCATCATATAGCGGCGATTGGGTAAATCGGTCAATGAATCATGGTTGGCGAGGTATTCGTTATCACGAGCTTCTTCAGATTTTTTGGTGTAAGCATTTTTTAAAGACTGCTGTAATAAGAAGTTTTCTCTTAAGTGACGATCACGAATTAGCTGTGAGATGAAACCAATAATAGCGGCACTAACAAGAAACGCTAAATTTATAATTAATTCAACAATATGTGATTCAGCATAATTAGCTGAACTTGATAGCTCGATATATGAGTATAAAGATAAAATATAAACACTAATCGCCATGGTGATGGTTAAGCTTAAAAATGACCAACCGAACATCATCATGATTATTAACATTAATCCAGCGAAATACACCTGAGATGCATAATCACCAGGGCTAGCTAAATAAATCATATAATTTACTGCGGTTGAAGCAACTACATATGGTACAGGCAAGATGAATGCGTAGAATTTCTCTGAGAAATCAGCTTTGTAAGTAGAAATAAATGTTAAACCAAGAATAAGTGAAACACCTATACGAGCATATAAAAGTTGATCATGGTTTGAGGAAAACGCCCATTTGTCAGCTAAGTAAAACGACAAAAACATAATCATACCCAGCACTGTAACCAAGCGGGTACTGTATGTCATTTCCTCAGATATATGAGAACGATATTGATGTTCATTAATTTCTGAGTGATTGTTTTTTTTATTAAAAAGCATTATTTTTATTGTTTGACTTTTGCGAATGTTTGAATAACTTAATAATAAGCTATTTTAAACTTTTTTAATAATTTTGAAGACAAGCGGTATTGGATTAACAAAATAATAATTAATATAGCTATTTTTTTGCATGTAGGAATAAATTAATACCTAACTCTTCAGACCTGACTTCTAATTTATCCTCAGATATACCCGCTTTTATAGCTAGTTCGATTAATTCTTCTTCTGAGCGATGATTCAAATACCATTGAGCGTAAGTTTCCATCATTCTTCTACTAGGATTAGTAGTAGAAAAATTACCTATAATCAACTCACCATCCACAGATAATAATGTATACATTCTGTTTAAAAGTCGAACGAATAGTTTATCTGAAAAATAATCAAACAATCCAGCTGACCAAATCAAATCATACTCTTTGTCTGGGTTATATCTGAATGCATTCTTATTAATAAATGATACATTTTTATAATAGTTATCACACACGCCAAGGCCAAACTCAATAGCACCCTCGTCCATATCTAAACAATCAAAATACAAATAATTTTCTTTTGTTTTATAAAGATATTCATATAAATCGGTACAAGGACCACTTCCTAGATCCAACACTTCTAACTTTTGTTTTTTATTATTTAACGAAGTAATCTCATCAATAAAATATTTCTTTCTATTGATAACCGCTTTAGAGGATTCTAATTCATGATAAAGCGTATCCCATTTTTGAAAATCTACATCATCAGATATCCACTTATTATATATACGATCAATTAATTCAAAATCACCAGCATAACCCCTAGGCTTTTGAAATGTGTAACCTAGCAATGATTTCACATCCAAAATAGGAGATAAAATATCGTATATCTGAGCTTCATCTGTCAATGATATTGTTGATAAATCAGGGAGACTTTTTATGAAAGAATATTCAGAAGGCTCAGGCCCCCCATTAGCTATTATTTTTTGAACGCTATTGAAATATAATGAAGCTTCCATGCTTTTATTTCCTTAGATACATCTAAACAACAACATAACTAAAAACCATCCATGGTCTCATAGTAGAATGACAAAAGGTATCTGTGTAAAGACGCCTAGTTAAACAACTGAGTTGCTTATTTTTAATTATTTTATTTACTTATTAATACATGGCAAACAAATAATAAACTGATGATATATTACTAGTTAGAGATTCCCCTAGATACTTAAGTTCAATGTTTACCTTTTGTTACCGTATCAACAGTAAATAATGATTTTATTTCCAAGTTATTGAATATAAAACTTGAAATATGGGAAGGGATATAATTATAACTAAATAAGTTTATATAAAGACAAATATGCATACTTTCAATAATTTAAGACAACATTACAATTGTGGATTACAAGTATAAATACAGAATTATCTGTTTTTTGACCGAAGATTACATGAAAACATAATAAAAATAGGGAGATGCCTTTTTAAGATATTTAAAAGATATACCCCTATATTTTTATGGTTTAAGAGACTTAATAAACTTAGCATGCTGGTTATTATCAAGGTTAACTACTTAACTTATCCTTCAACAATTGATTAACCTGTGCTGGATTCGCTTTCCCTTGAGAAGCTTTCATCACTTGACCTACAAAGAAACCAAACACCTGTTCTTTACCACCGCGGTACTGCTCTACTTGAGCGGTGTTATTCGCAATAATTTCATCAATGATTGATTCGATCGCACCAGAATCTGTAATTTGCTTTAGACCTTTGCTCTCAATGATATTGTCAGCGGCGTTTTGATTTTCACCACCTTCTTTATTCCAAAGTGCCTCAAACACTTGTTTCGCGATTTTTCCTGAGATGGTGTTATCGGCGATACGTTTGATCAAACCAGTCAACATTTCGCTATTCACTGGCGACTCGGTGATGTCTAAATCATTGGCATTTAGATGGCCTGATAATTCACCTGCAACCCAGTTAGCGGCAAGTTTAGATTCACCACAGGCTTTGGCAACTTCTTCGAAGAAATCTGCTGTTTGTCGGCTTGCTGTTAAAACGCCAGCATCGTAATCAGTTAAATCATATTCTTTTACAAAGCGATCGAATTTAACGCCTGGTAATTCGGGTAGATCTTTTCTAACTGATTCTAAAAACTCATCGGTGATTTCAATGGGTAATAGATCAGGACAAGGGAAGTAACGGTAATCGTTGGCTTCTTCTTTTGAGCGCATTGAACGCGTTTCGTTTTTATCAGGATCATAAAGACGCGTTTCTTGAACGATTGTTCCACCGTCTTCGATAATATCTATCTGCCGCTCTACTTCGATATTGATCGCGCGTTCGACAAATTTGAACGAGTTGATATTTTTTAGCTCTGCACGGGTCCCATATTCAGCTTGTCCTTTAGGACGAACTGATACGTTCGCATCACAACGGAAAGAACCTTCTTGTAGATTACCGTCGTTGATTCCTAGGTATTGAACTAGCTCATGAATCTTCTTCATATAGGCAACAGCTTCTTTTGCCGAACGCATATCTGGTTCAGATACTATTTCTAACAACGGTGTACCAGAACGGTTCAAATCGATACCTGTCATGCCAGCATAATCTTCATGCAGTGACTTCCCCGCATCTTGCTCTAAATGCGCACGTGTTACGCCGACGCGTTTAGTCTCGCCGTTTTCTAGGGTTATATCTAAAACACCAAATTCTACAATTGGCTTATCGAACTGGCTGATTTGATAGCCTTGTGGTAAATCAGGGTAAAAATAGTTTTTACGGGCAAATACATTGCCTCTGCCAATTGGTGCACCGATGGCTAAACCAAACATTGCAGCCATTCGCACTGCTTCTGTATTTAACACAGGTAAAACACCTGGCATTGCTAGATCAACTTCATTTGCCTGAGTATTAGGTTCTTGCCCATATTCGATAGATGAACCAGAGAATAATTTAGATTTTGTTGATAATTGAGCATGGATTTCTAAGCCAATAACTGTTTCCCATTCCATGTTATTTCTCCTCCGCTACATACTTTTCTGGCATTTGCGTATGCCAATCAGTCGCTTGTTGGTATTGATGTGCAACATTCAGTAATTTAGATTCTGTGAACATGTTGCCGATAATCTGTAAACCAACCGGCATATTATTCGCCATACCTGCAGGTATCGACATACCCGGTAAACCTGCCAGGTTTAATGCAATGGTATAAATATCGCCTAGATACATGCTAATTGGATCACTGGTTTTTTCACCAAGCTTGAATGCTGTATCAGGAGCCACTGGGCCCATAATCACATCTACTTGTTCAAAGGCTTTTTGGAAATCTTCACTCACTAAGCGACGAATTTTCTGTGCTTTCAAATAATAAGCATCATAAAAACCTGCAGACAGCGCATAGGTTCCTGTAACGATTCTACGTTTCACTTCACGGCCAAATGCTTCTCCACGTGAACGCATATACATATCAGTTAAATCGACAGGATCCTCACAGCGATAACCATAACGCACGCCATCAAAACGCGAAAGATTTGACGAAGCTTCCGCAGGGGCAATTACATAATATGCAGGAATCGCTAAGTGAGTATTTGGCAAACTAATTTCGACAATTTCAGCGCCTAGTTTTTTGTATTCTTCAATGGCAGCTTCGATGATTTTTGCTACTTCGCTGTTTAAACCTTCTTCAAAATATTCTTTGGGTAGGCCAATCTTCAAACCTGCCAGTGAATCATTCAAGGTCGCCGAATAATCAGGCACAGGAATATCAACTGACGTCGAATCCTTAGGGTCAAAACCAGCCATAGCTTGTGTAAGCAAAGCACTGTCTGCTGCTGATGAGGCAAAAATACCAGCCTGATCTAAACTCGATGCATAGGCGATTATGCCATAACGTGAAACACGTCCGTAAGTTGGCTTGATACCTGTAATACCCGTCAGTGAAGCTGGTTGACGAATAGAGCCACCTGTATCAGTACCCGTTGCGACAGGCGCCAATTTTGCTGCAACTACTGCCGCACTACCGCCTGATGATCCGCCCGGAACACGCTCTAAATCCCAAGGGTTTTTACACGGCCCGTAGTATGAGTTTTCGTTTGAGGAACCCATCGCGAATTCGTCCATATTGGTTTTACCCAACATTGGCATACCGGCTCGATTTAGTTTTTCAACCACCGTTGCGTTATAAGGTGCAATGAAGTTATCCAGCATTTTTGAGCCAGCCGAAGTGCGTACGCCATCGGTACAAAAAATATCTTTATGCGCCATCGGGATACCAGTTAAGGCAGTAGCCGAACCATTAGCGATTTGCTCGTCCGCTGTTTTTGCCATTGCCAAGGCACGTTCGTCAGTAACGGTAATGAAAGAATTAATCTCACCATCGTATTTAGCAATACGATCTAAATAATGCTGGGTTAATTCAACACTAGAAAATTTACCTGTTTGCAGCCCAACACTGAGTTCTGCGAGTGATTTATTGATCATTTCTTATTCGCCCTCAATCCAGTACTTTCGGTACAAGAAACAAACCATTTTCTTGTAATGGTGCATTAGACATTAGTTTTTCACGCTGGTTAACTTCAGTCACCGCATCAGCTCGCAAACGCTGCATTGCATCTTGTGGATGCGCCATAGGCTCTACATCGTCAACATTAGCAGCATCCATCTGCTCGACGAGATCTAAAACTCTCGACAAATCTTGTGAGTATTGTTCGATATTTTCTTCTTTGATTGAAAGTCGCGCCAAAAAGGCGATCTTTTTGACTTCTTCAGGTGACAGTGCCATGAGTATTCCGTGTGTGTTTTTATTACTAAATAGTTATCTGTATAAGCGATGAAATTTAACATACTGAACGACAGCAAGGAATGCTTTGGAAACTTATATTTAAAGCTTAGATAAACAATTAAATTTCTTTGGGACGCAAGAATTTTTCCAAACGTATCTCATCCGTCACTAATTCTGTCCATGTAGCATCGGTAGTTAATTTAACAATATTCGCCGTGGTGAAAATTTTACCGTCACTTTGTTGATGCTTACTAACAGTTGAATAGCCACATAAAAGTACTAATAAATCTTCCATAGCGGGGTTATGACCTATCAACATAACGCTTTTATTTGTTTCATTTAAGCTGGCTAATATATGCACCAATGTAATTGTGCGTGCCTCATATATATCTGGATTCCACTCAACGCCACTAACTGAATAACCGAGTGTTTCACAATAGACTTCACAGGTTTGTTTTGCGCGAATGGCAGGCGAGGCAATGATCTTTTCTGGCTTCCACTCTAATCGTTTGAGTTCTTCACCTATTTTTATAGCATCTTCCTCACCTCTATCATTTAGAGGTCTATCAAAATCAGTAACGGCACCGCTACTCCAAGAAGATTTTGCATGTCTGGCAAGATAGATGGTTTTCATATTCAATAAGGTTAATAGCTAATCATTTGATTATATATTACTAAATAAAAAAGACACCCCCCACCTTTTTAGATGTTTTGATAGAAACAGTCAAAAAGGTGGGGGGTGTCTTTTAAAATTTAAATAATGCGATTTAGAGATCGATGCCTTTTTGAGCCACAATCCCATCGCGATAAGCATGCTTCACATCTTCAATCTCTGAGACCGTATCTGCCATCTCAACTAATTCATCAATCGCCGAACGACCTGTGACTACAACATGTTGAGCTGTAGGTTTGTTTTGAATATCGTCCAGCACGTCATCAGAATCTAAATATTTATAGCTAAGCAGATAAGTTAATTCATCTAGGACCACTAAATCATAAGATGGATCGTTTAACATTGATTTGGCGATTTCCCAGCCTTTTTCTGATGTAGCGATGTCTTGTGAACGATCTTGAGTATCCCAAGTAAAACCATCACCGAGAACATGCCAATCGCAGTTTTCATGAGAAGAGAAGAAGGCTTCTTCGCCTGTATCTGTGCGTGCTTTTATAAATTGACAAACACCGACTTTCATTCCGTGACCCAAAGAACGCGCCACCATACCAAAGGCTGAGCTAGATTTACCTTTACCGTTTCCGGTTAATACTAAGAGTAGACCTTTAGATTTATTAGATGCCGCGATTGCGGCATCTATGACTTCTTTTTTACGCGCCATACGTAGATTATGACGTTCGTTTTTGTTCTTATCAGACATAAAAATTTAAATCTTAAATGCGTTTAGGAATGTGCTCGCTCGCCACTAAGTTTCTTACTTTGCACTAATACACTATGTACAAGAGCAGCGAAGCCGAGGTAGATCGCAGTGGTTTTTAAGTATTCAGGTAAATATTGAGCAACAGCACTTACGTATTGAGAAATACTCATCACTTCAAATTTATCTGAGAAGAAGTAGAACCCAGCATTTGAGATAAGGAAACATACTGAGACGCCGATAGCTGCCGATAACGCTAACTGGAATAAACCACGTACATTTTCTTGATAATGCTTTGCCAGCCATTTACCCGCAAACCACAATGAAGCATAAGCAGGAATCAAGAATGGATATGCTGGAGTAAAGCAGTAATGAACACCACCTTGAGCATCAATAACTACCAAATCGATTGCAAATGCCGCCAAGAAAAACAACGGAAAACCTAGACGAACTATTGAAGAATCGCGTAAGTAAAAGCCTACTAAAAAGAAGATTGCCCAAGAAGCATCTTGTAAATGCGCACTGATGTTGCCACGTGTAATTACCATTAACGCCAATAAAATCGCGCCTATAATATATTGGCTTTTGATTGAGATATTTTGTGGTTTAAATTGTTGCGATGTGATTTGTGATGTATTCATAACAAACTCCTTAATCATTTTATTCTTAAATAATAAGCGATATTATAAGTGCGTAAGTTTCTAAAACTTACACACTCACGACTTTCTAAGTCTTTATTTAGTAGAATATCTAATAGTTAACATTCCATTCAAGCCATCTTGGTTATAATTATTATCTGTCTCATATTCTTTATCAAACAAATTAGCTATTTTCGCTCCAACTTCCCAGTTTTTGGATATTTTATATCCAGCTCTCAAGTCAAGAGTTGCATAACCACTAATACTGTCTGTATTTCCATTATTAGTGTAGCGTTTACTAGAAGCAAAAAGTGTACTTCCAATGTTAAACTTACCAAAACTTCTATCTAAGTCAATAGTAGCAACACGTCGTGGACGATAAACGAGTCTGTTCCCTTTATTAATACCAGTGCCATTTTCCGCATCTAATACGGTCATATTGGTATTTAAATTCCATCCACCTAATTTTGTACCTAATTCTAATTCAAGACCTGTTATAGAAGCTTCTGCTAGATTTTTTACCGTACCAACAAAAGTAACAGGATCAGAGCTAAATAAAATCAAATCATCAATATCCGTTTTAAACGCACTAACACCCCAACTATATGAAGATGTTCGTTTACTTAATCCAACTTCGAAAGTTTTTGAAGACTCAGGAGATAAATCAGGGTTTCCTGTATAAAATGGATCAGCAGGAAAATATAGATCATTAAATGTTGGCGCTTTAAATGCTGTAGCAAAGGAGGTAGATGCAGTTATACCATTCGCCATCTCACGTCCGTATGCAATACTACCCGTAGTTTTCTTACCAAATTGTTCGTTATCATCAGAACGTATAGATGCTTCTATATTATTAGCACCTGCTAATCTTTGATAACCAAGGAAGGTACCATTATTGTCTCTTGAAGTTACAGAATAAGCAGTGGAACCTGATACATCGTCTTTTTGATATTCATGGCCTAGAGTTAATGTACTTTCATTACTAAGGTTAACATCAGCTATTAGGCTTGCGGTTTTTCGTCTAGTAGTAAATTTTGTAGTAAATACATTATCCTTAAAACTATCTAAATCATCTAATGAAGAGCCAAGTGTCGCGCGTAAATTAATATTTTTACTTATCTTTCCTGATAATTTGCCACTAACTGATCTTTCGTGAAAGTCAGACTTGTTTTGAAAACCTCCATCGTAATCAGTATAACCTTCAGAATCTAATACACTTAGTTCAGCAGTCATACCATTACTAGTGGTATGACCTAAGTTAAATGATATGTTCTCTCTACTGTAACCATCATTGTCTGGTTCAGTGACTTGTGAGGGTGCGAATGTAATAGGATCAAAAGCGGTATATGAGTCTTGAACATTAAAACCATCTGTTTTCTCTTTTGAGGCTCCAATTCTAAACCAAGTTGTATCGTTAGACCCACTAATCGCCACGCTTCCTTCTTTAGAATTATGGCTACCGAGTCCTACACTTATTTCTGCAGCTGATGCTTTACCTTTGCCTTTTTGAGTCATTATTCGAATAACTCCTCCGAGTGCTTCAGAACCATATAAGCTAGATCGTGAACCACGTAACACTTCAATACGCTCAACTTGGCTTAAAGAGATATGTTCAAATGGTGTTGTTCCAGCAGTCGCTGAACCCACTTTAATACCATCAATTAAAACTAATACATGCCCTGAATTCGTACCACGTAATGAAATCGAAGTAAGCTTTCCTGATCCACCTTGATTGCGGATACTAACTCCTGGAACACGCTTTAAAACATCTTGAAGATTAGTCGCCTGATACTTTCTAATATCAGCTTTACTAATTACAGTTACTGATGGAAGCGAATCATCTGAAGGTTGTAAACGGCGGTTCGCTGTAACCGTAAGTTCTAAACCAGAATCGGTAAGTTCTACGCCATCAGCCGCATGCAGTGCTTGTGTTTGTAAAGAAAGAATTGCAAGGGGGATTGCTGCTTTTAAAGCAAAAGAAGTTTTATTCATTTGTCTATTCCTTTAACCACACCCACCGTGTAGCGATAGAGAAAATACATTGTCTTATAGACTGATATATTTTCTTAGCTTAGGCCGGTCTCCGGGCTTATGAATCTGACTTGATTATATCAAACCAGTAGCTATTTCACCTTCCCATGCGGTTTGCACAGTGGTCATAGAAATGCCAGTAAGAATCATTTAAAAAGACACCCCCTACTTTTTTGCCACTTTCCTTGTGAACTAAATAGATAAGATCGACTTTATAATTCTTTATTCAAATACCGTTGCGGGGGCAGCGCCAGATTGATTTCAAAGGTCAATTATTGAAACGTACTAGCTTCCCGTTTAACCTCAAACAACATGTCCGAGGAACCTAAAGCGGGATGAAGAATAGTGATCTTGAGTAGTATTGTCTAGTTGTGTTTAAGTCGAATGACTTAAATCGGATTTTATATGACGCATCGAATATAGTCTTGGTGATGATACGGTAGATTTTACAACACTCTAGTCATTTCTTATTGAGCCAATCCCAAAAACGAGAATTGCGCAATTCCAATGTATTCGCATACCAGTTAGCATCTCTAAAAATAGCTCGATCTAAGTGATGTTTTGCCGTGGGTAGATGATCACGCATTGAAAATCCTTTTTCAGCATGCAAGCCAATACGTTTAAGAGCACTTTTTCTACTGGGGCCATAAGGAATTATCTCTGCTAGCCGAGCCATTTTTTCTGTTTGGGTCACAAAACGAATGAAATCATAACTTAAATCAATATTGCTCTTTTTGCCCTTCTTGCTTTTAGGCATAACCCATACATTCCAATCAATGATTTGCGCGTCCCAAATCATTGTTATTGGCGCACCGTTGATCTGAGCATTAAAAAACCTGCCATTGTATCCAGATGCCATAACCACTTTGCCAGATTCTAATAATGCGGCCGCTTGTTTAGCATTATCCCACCAAATTATGTCCTTCTTTATACTGTCTAAACGACGAAATGCGAGTCGAAGACCTCGCTCAGTACTTAATAAATCATAGACTTGGTCCACAGGTACGCCTTCCGCCATAAGTGCCCATTCCAGTATTGCCGCTGGGCTTTTCTGTAAAGCTCGTTTTCCTGGGAAACGCTTGGTGTCAAAAAAGTCTTTGATGCGTTGGGGTTTTTCACCTGTAAAGACCCGCTCATCGTAGGCAATCAAAGTAGAGTAAGATAAATGAGCTATACCACAAGGCAGTAGTGAGTTTTCTACAAAATCTTTTTTAGCTTTAAACTCAGCTATATTCGTTTTAACAATAGATGCCATCTTTATTTTATGCAGTAATTGCTGGTCACAGGCAAGTACGGCATCTTCTAATGACATGTCGATAATATCAGGCATCAGATCACTCTTTAAAATATCAATACCTCCGGCATACCTTAAAGTGTTTATCTGAACGCTAGTTGCAGTTTCAAAGGGTTCAAATAAGGCGGCCTGCTGTGCTTTTTCATAACTTCCCCCCCAGGTTGCAATAGTCAGTTCTTCCTGTGCATCATCTTGAGCACCTTCTTTTGCGAACAGGGCTGTTGAAAACATAAAACAGCATAAGAAGGTAAATAGCGATATAGGTTTACTAAACCGCTTCATTTTCTTCACTTCGTATATCATTAGCGATTTTTTGATAAGCAGTTATTAGCTCACTTTCTTGTATCATCCCAATCAACAAGTTGGTCTTTGAATCGACAATTGGAACTGCTTCTCCTACAAACCCTTCTAACGCAGACATTGCCTGCCAAAGTGAAGTGTTTTCATCCAGTACTGGCATATCTGTGCGCATCAGGTTGCTAACAGGTTGGGCACTTTCGCCAATCAAATCGATGGTCCTTACCACCCCAATATATTTACCCTCATTGTTTGTAATTGCTCCTGCTGAACGGCTGGCTTGTTTTAAAATATTGATTGCCACATGCAAGTCTTGATCGATATTTATATTGGCAAAATCATTTGTTTTTAAACTGAGAATACTGGTGTTTTCTAACATTGCTCTGTCTCGGCCTGCTGACAGATCCACTCCATTATTAGCTAGAACAACATCGAAAATAGAACGTCCGTGTAACCTGAAAGCAAGCAGGTTTGCAAACACGACACTAACCATAGCGGCAATAGTTAAGTCGTAATTATGCGTAAGCTCAAAAACAATAAGAATCGTCGTTAGAGGCGCGCCAATAATAGGGCTGGTCAATGCCATCATGGCGCATATCGCATACACCACTACACCAGAATTTGGCAAGCCTGTAAGTTCTAGCAATGTCCAACAAAGCGCACCAAATAGAATACCGATTAATAACGATGGACTAAACACGCCACCAGCAAATCCAAAACCGATACAAATGGCCGTAAGTAATAATTTGGCAATTAATAACAACAATAATTCACTGCCACTAAAAGCACCTTCGATAGTCGCGAAGCGCAATGCTTCTTTACCAATTCCCAATACATCTGGCAACTGTAAGGCAACAATTCCTACTATTAGTCCAGCGATGGCTGGCTTATACATAGCAGGAATAGTAAGGGTTGCTGCAAACTTTCCAACCTTCGCAATGGTCCGCATGAAAAGCACGGCAAGAAATGCACAAATAATTCCTATAATCGCAAAGAGTGCGAACTCGTAACCATGAGAAACACCATCAAAACTTACTAAAAATAAAGGAGGTCGCTCGAAGATAATATTAGAAAATACATAACCTGTAGCTGATGCCACTGTCGTTGGAGCAAAAGCCTGTAAAGAGTAATGCCTCAGAATGACTTCATGAGCAAACACCAAACCCGCAATAGGCGCATTGAATGCCGTTGAGATTGCTGCAGCGACACCACAAGCGATAGCGATAGTTTGGATATTGGGTATATTAGACTGTAAACGGCCGACAAAATTACCTGCAATCGCACCCATATACACCATTGGCCCATACTGACCTACAGAAGCACCGCTCCCAATAGCAACCAGTGATGCAAACGTTGAAACAACACCAGAACGCATACTAGGAAGAGGCTGTCGTAGCTGTACAGCTTTAATCGCATCAGGAGGTCCAAGAGGACGTTTGTCTGCAGAAAATTTTTGTAATAGTACGCCAACAACCAATCCACCCAAAGCGGGCACTACAATGGTTGCTATTGTTAAAAACAAAGGATGTTGAAATTGAATTCTGGAGCGAGGAGAAATGAGGAGTATGTCATTCATCCAGTCGACTCCTTCAATAAATGCGATCGCTGCCAGTGAGGCCACACTACCAAGGACTAGTGCCACGAGGGTTAGCATCGTTATTTGGTAACCAATACTAAGAAAAGTGTCATTAGAGCGCATACCCAAGATTAGTAAACTAAAGAGTTTTTAGCAATGAATAGTTCTATAAGATCTAATCAAAGTTAATTATAAAAGACAGCTCTTGAATTCAACTTACAAATACAATGAATCCTTTTAATTGACACCCCCCACCTTTTTCTTGTTTTTCCTGCTATAGATATTCAATTGTGAGTAACGAACAACTCAACTTAATGGTCTATACTTTGATCAATTGATTCCTACGCTTCGACTAAGCGCACCTTTTTATGAATTTAATCCACGGCCTTCACTTCAACAATCTTAAAGATGATATTTACGGTGGTTTGACTGCGGCGGTTGTCGCCTTACCATTAGCGATGGCGATGGGTGTTGCCTCTGGAGTTGGGCCGATTGCAGGTATTTACGGAGCAATTTTTGTTGGCTTCTTTGCCTCTATTTTTGGAGGAACGCCCGCGCAAGTTTCAGGCCCAACAGGCCCAATGACAGTTGTAATGGCTGTGATTTTCACCCAATACACGGGCATGTTCCCTGATGACCCAGGACACGGTGCAGCCCTAGCATTCACCGTTGTGATGATGAGTGGTCTAATCCAAATAATATTTGGTTTTTTAAAACTTGGAAAATATATCGAATTAGTCCCACACCCAGTGGTGTCAGGTTTTATGAGTGGCATCGGCGTCATAATCATTCTGTTACAACTCGGTCCTTTCGTTGGGCAAGCTATCGAATCTAAACCTTTGGAAGCCGTAAAACTTATTCCTGAGTATTTTAGCAATATCGAAAGCCATGCCTTAATTTTGGGTGTCATTGTATTGGCTATTGTTTATGGCATGCCTAAGTTTTTACCCCGATTGAATAAATTACTGCCTTCGCCTTTATTAGCTTTAATCGTTGGTACACTGGTTTATTTATTATTTATGAAGGCTGGCGATACACCTACGATTGGCAATATTCCCACTGGTTTCCCTGAAATAATCACACCCACGATTGACGCTAGCCTAATCATTCAAATGATTATTTCTGCAACAACATTAGCATCCCTTGGTGCGATTGATTCACTCCTTACATCTTTAGTCGCTGACAATAAAACCCATACCCAACACCGCTCTAGCCGTGAACTAATTGGTCAAGGTATTGGCAATACAGTAGCAGGTATTTTTGGTGGATTACCAGGTGCAGGCGCGACCATGCGAACCGTCGTTAACATTAATGCAGGTGGACGAACGCCAATTTCAGGCGCTTTACATGCCTTGGTTTTATTAGCAATCGTATTAGGCGCAGGCAGTTTAGCCAGTGATATTCCTAAAGCTGTATTGGCCGCAATCTTAATTAAAGTCGGCACAGATATTATCGATTGGGATTATTTGAAACGCCTGAATAAAGTACCTAAAGCAGGCATTATTATTATGCTTACGGTTTTTATTATCACTGTAGTAATCGATTTATTACTAGCTGTTGGCGTCGGCATGATTATGGCGAGCTTTTTGTTTATGCATCGCATGACACAATTGCAAATCGATAGCATGGATTCGATTAGTAACTCCGAGACGATACAAAAATTAAGTGATGAAGAAGGTCAAATAATTGATAGTGCTAACGGCAAAATAATGATCTTCAAAATGAGTGGGCCACTGAGCTTTTCATCTGCCAAAGCCATGAGTCGTTACCATGCCAAGTTAGGCAATTACGACATTATTCTGCTCGATTTAAGTGAAGTCACTTTGATTGATTTCACTACATCATTAGCCTTAGAGAACATTATTTTGGATACACAAAACGCCAGTAAAAAAGTGTATTTAGTTGGCGCTAATGAGAGCGTTTATGCAACGCTAGAAAAACAAGGTATCACCGAACATTTAGCATCAGAGTATATCTTTAAAGATCGCTTAACTTGTTTGCAGAATGCACAAAGCTTGCTGTAATTTGTAGTCGTTACTTTTAGATAACCCGATAAACAGCTTTGGTTTCATCATCCGACAATCAAAGACACCCCCCTACTTATTACCTATTTTGGCTAAGCTTCGACTGATTGTTTTAACCAAAAATATCAAGGTATTAAAACGATCAATTGTCCGCTAAACAAAGCAAACACCAATTCTGGTTTTTTATCTCTATTTAGATCAGACGCTACCATCGCGCTTAAAATTCTATTCCCAAGATCAATCGTCTCTAGTTCTCGAGGTTTACCTTTAGCGTAAGAAAATATTTTCATCTTAGAACGATTGGCATTAGGCACTGCGATATCGTAAACGCCGTCACCATTCCAATCAACCGCTGCAGCGAGTTCTTGAACACGCGAACCGATACCATGATTTGATGTGTACGTGCTTCTGTATTTATAAATCAATTTGTCTTTGCGTAAAGCTAACACATGCAAAATACCGCCAATATGCGGCGTTTCGACGTAAGCTATTTCGAGTTCGCCATCGTTATCAACATCAGCTACGACGGCAGGATTTAGCCAACGGTTAGACGTACCGATCGACGGCGTTTCAGCTATCGAAACTAATTTATTATTGCGAATACCATAAACCGCCAACGCTGCTCCACTTTCTAGATAAGATCGCACTACAATCAATTCTTCCTGACCATCGTTATCTAAATCGGCAATACGTACTTTACGATCCTCAAAAACACTATTTTTATCGAGCTCTAAGTTATAACGTTTGCCAGCGCGATCAATCACGGCAAGTCCAGAGGCTTCTATCTCATCGCCTAAAATCCCGTGGCGATAACGATTAGTTGAACCCGTCAACCATGCCGCTTTTATACTTTTAGACGAGGAAATTTCGCTATCAATCAGATCTGTTTTTTTCGCTTTTAATTGGCGTAAAGGTACTTTGCTATTGGTTTCAACTAAGGTAACTTGCCCGTTTTGTAAACGAACACTGGCGTATTCACCCTCGCAGGTTTTAACAAACACACCTGACTCTAAACGATCAGTAACAATGCCATTAGGCAAACCCGATGCTGGGATAACCTCATGAACACAATCAAACTCATCTGCTTTAAGTAAAGTATAGGCATGAGTTACCTGAGCGAAACTCAGAAATAGTAAGCCTATAACAATAGATTTGATCAAAATAAATTCTCCAACGTAAGCAAGGCAATTCCATAACAATTAGGATTACAAATAGCGAATATTATAGAATAAAAAATGATACCCCCTACTTTTTACCTTCATTCCTATTTTTATCAAAAGGATTGTTTATGCTGCATTGCAAAAACTAAGATAAAATTAATCCAAAGCATCTATTTTATCCAAAACAAAACAAGGTAAAATAACCTTATGACTAATCCAGATGATCAACCCAATATCCTAATCAGTGCTTGCTTATTAGGGAACCCCGTTCGTTACGACGGCACAGATTTATTTTTAGATCATCCACTCATTAAAAAGTGGTTAGACCAAGATCGTTTAATCGCAATTTGTCCTGAAGTTGAAGGCGGCATGTTAGTGCCGCGACTGCCTGCTGAAATTACTAATGGTGACGGTAAGTCGGTATTGGGAGGAAAGTCTCGCGTGATAGATTCAGAAGGTGAAGACGTCACTAACTCATTTATCAAAGGTGCATTAAAAACCTTAAAAATGGCTTTGGATAATGAATGCGTAGCTGCGATTCTCACTGAGCATAGCCCATCTTGCGGCAGCAATAGAGTCTACGACGGCACGTTTACTAAAACCAAACGTGATGGTGTAGGTGTTACGACCTCAATGCTGGAGCAAAATCATATTCCGGTATTTAATCAAGAACAACTAGAGGACTTGCAGGACTATTTAGAAAGTGGGGCTTATCTAACCTTGTAAACCCCGTTTTCAGACCAACTCTTAAGGTTACATAAATCCACAATGTGGTATTATTCATCTTCGAATTAACATTTTAAAGTAAGAACAATCTAATGACTGAACGTACCGCTACAATTACTCGTGATACTTACGAGACTCAAATCACTGTTTCTATTAACTTAGATGGCACTGGTAAAGCACGCTTTAAGACTGGCGTTCCTTTTCTTGATCACATGATGCACCAGATCGCACTGCACGGCATGATCGATATTGAAGTTGAAGCGAATGGTGATTTGATGATTGATGCTCACCATACAGTTGAAGACATCGGCATTACATTAGGTCAGGCTTTTGCGAAAGCGATGGGGGATAAAAAAGGTGTGCGTCGTTACGGCCATGCATACGTTCCTTTAGATGAAGCGCTTTCACGTGTTGTTATCGATTTTTCAGGTCGTCCACATTTGGAAGACAATGTTGAATACAAACGCGCCCGCTTAGGTGAGTTCGATACGGATTTATTCCACGAATTTTTCCAAGGTTTTGTGAATCATGCCTTAGTGAGCCTACACCTTGATAATCTTCGTGGTCGTAACGCGCATCATATTGCAGAGACAATATTCAAAGCCTTCGGTCGTGCTTTACGTATGGCAATTGAACGCGATGAACGCGCGATGGATGCGATTCCATCTACTAAAGGTTCTTTGTAGAAAGTTTCTTTATAGAGACTTAGGTTTACCAAGAATCTGTAATTTAAGTTTTACCTAACCACCACAAATAAAATATGCAGAATATTGTCGTCATCGATTACAGCATGGGAAATCTCCATTCTGTTCATAAAGCGTTACAACACGTTACTAACGATAAAGTTGTAATCACTGCTGATGCAGACGAAATAGCCAAAGCAGATCGTATTGTTTTTCCTGGTCAGGGCGCTGCACGAGATTGCATGAGCGAATTGCACAAACGTGAATTGGTTGATGTAGTTAAAGAAGTGTCAAAAACCAAACCGTTTCTTGGGGTTTGTATGGGCATGCAAGTATTGCTAGAGCATAGTGTCGAAGGTGGTGGAATTGATTGTATTGGTCTTTACAAAGGTCGTGTTGAGTTTTTCAAAGATCATATCGGCGCAATAGATACAAAAGGTAATCGCTTAAAAATACCGCAGATGGGCTGGAATCGAATTTCACATACACAAGATCACCCGTTGTGGAATGGTATTGAAGACGGCTCTCGTTTTTACTTCGTACACAGCTATTTTATTGATCCCAGCGATAAAAGTATTATCGCTGGAGAAACAGACTATGGCGTCAACTACCCTTCTGCAATTGCTAAAGACAATATCTTTGCAATACAAGCACATCCCGAAAAAAGTGCGGATGATGGTCTACAATTATTAAAAAACTTTACCACTTGGGATGGCTCTGCCAACTAAGTTTAGCCAGATATTAAAAGGATACACTGAATGCTACTTTTACCTGCAATCGATTTAAAAGACGGACAATGTGTCCGTTTACGTCAAGGTCGTATGGAAGATACTACGGTGTTTTCTGATAGCCCTGTCGACACGGCAACACGCTGGGTTGAAGAGGGAGCGCAACGTTTGCATTTGGTTGATCTCAATGGTGCCTTTGACGGCGTGCCTGTAAACAATTCTGCTGTTGAAGCTATTGCAAAGAAATTCCCTAAGTTGCCGATTCAAATCGGTGGCGGTATTCGTGATGCTAAAACTGTTCAAGCTTACTTAGATGCAGGTGTTACTTATTGCATAATCGGCACTAAAGCCGTTGAAGACCCTGAGTTTGTTAAAGATTTATGCACACAATTCCCTGGCCATATCATTGTTGGAATCGACGCTAAAAATGGCATGGTAGCTACTGATGGTTGGGACAAAGTCTCAACGGTATCTGCAATTGACTTAGCTAAACAATTTGAAGAAGCTGGAGTAGTAGCAATAGTCTATACCGACATCTCGCGTGATGGCATGATGACTGGTGTTAATCTTGAAGCAACTGAAGAACTCGCAAAAAGTATTAATATTCCTGTTATTGCATCAGGGGGTGTAACCGATATGGATGACATTATCGAGCTTTGCAAAGTCGAGGATTCGGGCATCATGGGAACAATTCTTGGTCGCTCAATTTACGAAGGGACTATTGATCTTAATAAAGCTCATGATTATATTAATGGCCTAGCAAACGCTAAACTATAATCATGGGACTCGCTAAACGCATTATTCCCTGCCTCGATGTTGACAATGGTCGTGTCGTAAAAGGTGTAAATTTTGTTGATATTCGTGATGCAGGTGATCCTGTTGAAGTCGCCGCACGTTACAATCGTGAAGGTGCAGATGAAATTACGTTTTTAGATATCACAGCCAGCTCAGATGATCGTAAAACTACCGTAGATATGGTTGAAGCAATAGCTTCACAAGTATTTATCCCACTTACTGTTGGCGGCGGCATTCGTAAAGTTGAAGATATTCGCACCATGCTAAACGCAGGCGCAGATAAAGTTGCGATCAATACGGCTGCTATTTTCAATCCAGAATTAGTCAAAGAAGCCGCTGAATATTATGGCTCGCAGTGTATCGTTGTTGCAATCGATGCTAAAAAGACCAGTAAAGACGATGAGCCTGATCGTTGGGAGCTTTTCACCCATGGCGGTCGCAAAGAAACTGGTATTGACGCGGTCGAATGGGCAAAAAAAATGGAAGCCTACGGTGCTGGAGAACTATTAGTTACGAGCATGGATAAAGATGGTACAAAGTCTGGTTTTAACCTACCTTTAACAAAGGCGATTGTAGATGCTGTTAATATTCCTGTAATCGCTTCGGGTGGTGTAGGTAATCTTCAACACTTAGCTGATGGAGTCCTTGAAGCTGGTGCCGATGCAGTATTAGCGGCAAGTATTTTTCACTTTTCTGAGTATACAGTGGGTGAAGCGAAACAATATATGTCTGAACAAGGCATTGAAATGCGAATTTAAGTACCCATTTTAAAAGAGTAATAGAACATGAGTAACACTAACGACATACTTACCGATGTAGCTAAAGTTTTACATTCGCGTAAATCTGCTGAACCCGACGGTTCATACGTTGCAAGTCTGTATTTTAAAGGTCTAGATGCCATACTTAAAAAAGTAGGTGAAGAAGCCACTGAAGTTGTAATGGCTGCAAAGGATGTTCAAGCAGATACTAGTGAAAATAAAGATAAGAGCAAAATAGTCAACGAAGTTACTGACTTATGGTTTCATACCTTAGTATTATTAGCTCATCAAAATTTACACCCTGATGATGTTTTAAAAGAATTAGATCGTCGCCTTGGTACTTCTGGTATTGTTGAAAAAGCTAGTCGAAAGTAAGCAATAGTAAGTAACCATTAGTAAATAAAGAACATCAGTCTAAACAGCTGAAGAAAAACCTAAAGAGAGGAATTAAAAATGTTATATGGATTTGGTTTAGGCGGAATTAGCCCTTGGTCACTATTAATTATCTTAGTTATCGTTGTGGTAATTTTTGGTACAAAACGCCTTCGTAATGCTGGCGGTGATTTGGGTGGAGCAGTTAAAAACTTCAAAGACTCAATGAAAGATGGTGTTGACAAAGCTAATGCGAAAAGAGAAGCACTTGACGACACAACTGATGACGTGATCGATACAGTATCAAAAGTTAAAGACACTACTAAATCATAATTTAGCCTTATCTTTAGTATCACAGGTTAGCTTACATGTTTGATTCTGGTTTTATAGAACTACTCCTTATTGGTGTTATTGCTCTGATGGTCGTTGGCCCAGAGCGATTACCCGGCCTTGCTTCAAAAGCAGGTAAAATGGTGGGTAAAATGAAAGCTTTTGTTGCTAATACTCGCGAAGATGTCGAAAAAGAAATTCGCGCAGAAGAAATGCAAAGTATGCTATCTAAGCAAAAAGAAGAAATCAGCGAACTACGCGATATGATGCAGACTTCAGGCGATGAAATAAAAAGTGAAGTTAACGATGCCAGCAATATGCTGGGAGATAGTATTAACGAAGCCGAAGCGTCAGTTTCTGATCGCTCTACCAATAAAACAATATAGACCCTATACCGCATGAGTGATTCTGTAGCAAACGAAGTAAAAACCGAAACTGTAGGCATTCTCGGCCATTTAATCGAAATGCGCGATCGCTTATTAAGAGCGGTTATTCTTATTGGTGTCGCCTTTGTTTGCCTTTTCCCTTTTGCTAAAAACATCTACAACTGGTTAGCCGCTCCATTAGTCAACCAAGGCCAAGAGATGTTAATCATTGGCCCAGTAGCACCATTCTTAATTCCTATGAAGTTGACCTTGTTGGTCGCTTTTTTGATTGCCCTTCCTTACTTGTTTTATCAGCTTTGGTCATTTGTAGCACCGGGTTTATATAAACACGAAAAGCGCTTAATCTATCCTCTAATCGCATCTAGTATCTTCTTATTTTATCTAGGTATTGCGTTTGTTTATTACATCTTATTACCGATGATGTTCAAAATAATTCCTCAATTCGCACCGGAAGTAGCCGTATTCAGTCCAGATATAGCAATGTATCTAGATTTTACTATTATGATGTTCATAGCGTTTGGCATCGGATTTGAAATGCCAATCGCTACGATTTTATTGATCAGCACAGGTATGACTACGGCTGAAGATCTTAAGAAGAAACGTCCTTACGTGATTGTCGGAGCTTTTATTGCTGGCATGTTGTTGACTCCTCCTGATGTGATTTCGCAAATAATGCTAGCCATTCCAATGTGGTTATTGTTTGAATTAGGACTTATCTTAAGCAGGGTATTTAACGTCCGTATTAAGGAAGCGAGTGACGCTCGTAAAGACATGGATGATAGCGACACAACCACCAATACTGCAGCCGCAAGTGCTGCGGCCGCAAGTAATACTCCTGTTCTTAGCGCAGATACCTTGTGGGAAGATGATGAATACACTTACGAAGATGATGACTCCTTGCCTGATGATGGTGATTACGAGAATCGTACTAATCACAATGAATATCAAGACTCTGATTCCTTCGATATGGGTACTCCTGATGATAAATTGGAGAGCTTAACGGATGATGCTTTATCAGCTGATGGCTCTGATACAGACAACTTCTTCGATACCGAGGGCTTTAAAGAGCTATCAGACGAAGAAATGGATGCTGAGCTTGATGAAATTGAAGCGGATGAATTGGCAGATGAGAAAGTGGCTAAGAAAAAACCCGCTGCTAAAAAGAAAACTTCAAACAAAAAGTCCGTAACTAAGAAAGCTACACCTAAAAAGGTCGTTGCTAAAAAGGCTGCTCCTAAAAAAACAACAGCTAAAAAAACCGTAGTTAAGAAAACTGGAGCTAAGAAGTCAGTCGCCAAGAAATCTCCGGCTAAAAAACCAACTAGTAAGCCTGCGAAAAAAGTTACTACTACAAAACCGACAACAAAGAAATCAGCGGCCAAAAAAATACCACCAAAGAAAAAGCCATAGATTAAAAACTACCAATGAAGGTAGGGAGTGTCTTATTTATTCGTTAAACAGACACCCCCCACCTTTTTGGCTATTTTGTTAATTGTTCTTATGTAAACCCTCGTTTCGTTAACCCTGATGTTTTTAATAATATAATGTTTTTCAAACAAATTTAAATTGTAAGCTACACTATATCTATTGCCTCTTTACAACGATCCTAAAAATCCAAACATGCTACAAATAGATAACCTTCATAAAAGTTTTGATGCCTTAAAAGTTATTAAGGGCGTATCAATCAATGCCAAAAAAGGCGATGTTATATCTATTTTAGGTCGAAGCGGTTCAGGTAAAAGCACCTTCTTGCGTTGCATCAATTTTTTGGAAACACCCACCTCTGGCACAATAAGCCTAAATGGTGAGGCTATTACCGTATCGCCTGATAAAAAAGGAAATTCGGTTTCTACTGATAAAGCTCAAATCCGCCGCATGCGAACCCGCATGGCAATGGTATTTCAGCAATTTAATTTATGGTCGCATATGACAGTCATAGACAATGTGACCATTGCGCTAAAAACGGCACTCAAGCTATCTAAAAGTGAAGCAAACCAGAGAGCAGAAAAATATTTAGCTCAAGTAAATATGACAGACAGATTACATTATTACCCAGGCCAATTATCGGGAGGGCAAATGCAACGTGTCGCGATTGCAAGAGCCTTAGCAATGGAACCTGATATTTTATTGTTTGACGAACCAACCTCAGCCCTCGATCCTGAACTAGTTGAAGAAGTTCTAAATGTAATCAAAGATTTAGCCGAACAAGGGCGTACCATGTTAGTCGTCACCCATGAAATGGCTTTCGCTCGCGATGTATCGAACCGAGTGATTTTCTTTGATGAAGGCGTGATTGTTGAAGATGGCCCGCCACAGGAAGTTTTCACCAACCCAAAATCACCACAGTTTAAACAATTTATTTCAAAAGAATATTAGAACATTTCTTGTTTTTTTGACTACAATCTAACTACGCTGTTTAAAGTGTAATATTTACAGAACAAACCTAAACCAAAGAAGGAACCCCCTATGAAGAAACAAATCACAATCAGCTCATTACTTTTGAGTATGACGTTATTATTCAGCACATCTGCATCTGCTGAAACACTAAGAATTGGTGTCGAAGGCGCTTATCCTCCATTCAGTATGGTTGATAAAGATGGCAAACTTGGAGGTTTTGACATCGAAATCGCCAACGCAATTTGTGCCGACATGGGCGTTGAGTGTAAATTAATCAAGCAAGATTGGGATGGAATTATCCCTGCATTGATTGCAAAAAAGTATGATGCAATAGTTGCTTCAATGTCTATCACTGAAGAAAGACTTGAGAAAGTTGATTTCTCTAAACCTTATTACAAGTCACCTGCACGTTTTATCGCTAAGAAAGACTCTGGTATAGAAATTTCAACAGCTGGCCTTAAAGGCAAAAGCGTAGGCGTACAGCGCGGCACCGTTTCTGATAAATTCATCACAGGTACTTTCGGTGAAGGCGTTGATATCAAACGTTACGGCACACAAGAAGAAGCCTATTTAGACCTTAACGCTGGTCGTTTAGAGCTAGTTTTTGCTGATGCATTCGTATTGATGGAATTCACAGGTTCTGACAAAGGCTCAGCATACGATTTTGTTGGCGGAAGCTATACTGATAAAAAATACTTCGGCGAAGGAATCGGCATTGCTGTTCGTAAAGGCGATACTGAACTAACTGCAAAATTAAACAAAGCAATTGATAACTTACGTATGTCCCCTTACGACAAAGTTCGTGCAAAATACTTTGACTTTGATATCTACGATTAATTTTAAACTTGTTTAAATTAATTTAATAATAAGACAATGCCCTCATTCAGCTAACGCGTTTGAGGGCATTTTTGTATATTATATTTTATACAATAATCTCACCCTAAAGGCCTATTAATCATGACAGAAATATTTGGTGGCTATTTACCCCTGATCCTCAAAGGTATGGTAATTACGGTTGAAGTCGCCCTACTGTCATTAGTATTTTCTTTAATTCTCGGTATTCTTGCCGCATCTGCCAGATTATATGGTGGACCTATTTCTAAAACGATTGCAGGTGTTTACACCACAGTAATTCGTGGTATTCCTGATCTTGTATTGATGATGCTCATCTTTTTTGGCGGTCAGGTTTTAGTCAACAAAGTCGGGGATAAATTTGGCTGGGGCTATATAGATATCGACCCATTTATAGCAGGCGTACTAACTATCGGATTCATTTTTGGTGCTTACATGGGTGAAACCTTTCGCGGCGCTATTATGGCAGTCTCAAAAGGCGAAATTGAAGCCGGTCATGCTTATGGCATGACCAGTTTCCAGGTGTTTACCCATATCACTTTCCCTGGCATGGTAAGACATGCCATCCCAGGGTTTTTTAATAACTGGCTTGTACTGGTAAAAACCACTGCACTTGTATCGGTCATCGGATTAGAAGATATGGTTTTCAGCGCCAAAATTGCGGGAGATACACTTCGACAACCCTTTACTTTTTACATGCTAGTTGGATTTTTATTCCTACTTATCACGGCAGTTAGCGATTTAGCTATGCGCTATTTTGAACGCCGTTATCGATTTGGGCAGAGCTGATTATGGACTTCTCAATCATCTTCGAGAATCTCCCGCTTTTATTTAAAGGCTTGAATCTCACCATACAGTTATTGATCATTTCATTGATTCTAGGCTTCGTTATGGCGATTCCATTAGCAGTTGCGGCGGCATCTAAAACAACATGGTTACGTTTACCCTCCAAAATTTTCATATACATCTTTAGAGGCACCCCCCTACTTATTCAGATATTTATTATCTACTACGGCTTATCTCAATTTGAGTGGTTACGAGAAAGCTTTCTCTGGGTCTTTTTCAAAGAAGCGTATTGGTGCGCGATTCTTGCGTTCTCGTTAAATACTGCCGCTTATACCGCTGAAATTTTTCGTGGGGCAATTGTACAAACACCCAAAGGTGAAATGGAAGCCGCTGTAGCTTGTGGCATGTCTCGTTTTGATCAATACAGACACGTCATTCTCCCCAGTGCCTTACGCCGTGCAATTCCAATGTATGGCAACGAAGTCATATTTATGCTGCACGCGACGGTACTAGCAGGTGTAATTACTTTGGTCGATTTATTTGGTGCTGCAAAAATAATCAATTCACGACATTATGCGCCATTTGAATCATTTATCAGTGCTGGTGTATTTTATTTAGCGCT
Source organism: Cocleimonas sp. (assembly GCA_036960615.1). GTDB lineage: Bacteria > Pseudomonadota > Gammaproteobacteria > Thiotrichales > Thiotrichaceae > Cocleimonas. The sequence continues at coordinate 29,087 of JBALXO010000029.1, forward strand.
GACATTTACCATTGTGTTTGCTTTCAAGCTTATCGAAAGTCATTTCTTAAAACATTTAAAACGATAGAACCTGGACTCTAATTCGATTAGGAAATTAACAAATACATTTTCAGTGCTGCTTTTAACAATAAAAAGACACCCCCCACCTTTTATCCCTTTTTATAAAACAGCTATTCAACACAGGAATACTTGAGTTTTCCAATCACCCAATTCTAACCATTTCTACTAGCGCCCTAGTGAATTTAATTCGTAAACTAGTTATGATAGCTACTTACCTAAAATCATAATTAAGGATATTCCGTGAACGCAAAATCTACTCTACGTCGCAAAACCATGTTAATCATTATGGATGGCGTGGGCGTTAATCCCAGCAAAACAAACAATGCGTTTCATGAAGCAAACACACCAAATTTAGATAAATATTTTGGGGATTATCCGCATACAACTTTACAAGCTTCTGGCAAGGCTGTGGGGTTACCTGATGGCCAAATGGGAAATTCTGAAGTAGGGCATTTAACTATTGGTTGTGGCTCAATTGTTAGACAAAATTTAGTACGTATCGACGATGCAATCGAAGACGGTAGTTTTCAACAAAATGATGTGTTAATTGCTGCGATGAATACGGCAAAAGCTATTAACCGACCTCTACATTTAGTGGGGCTAATTTCTGATGGTGGCGTCCATAGCCACGTCGATCACCTTTGCGCATTAATCGAAATGTGCAATACCAATGGTGTGACTCCTGCTATCCATGCAATTACTGATGGACGAGATACCTCACCAAAATCAGCTAAGAAATATTTACAGCAAGTCGTTGATGCATTAGATAAATTCGGTGGCCAAATAGCTACTGTTGCTGGTCGTTTCTACTCGATGGACCGTGACACTCGTTGGGATCGTACTCAACTCGGTTGGGAAATGATGGTCAATCACCAAGGCGAAACTGCAGACAATGTATTACAAGCTATTGATGATGCTTACGCTAATGGCGAAACCGATGAATTTGTATTACCCCGTATTATGTCGAATTCACCTAAAGTTGAAGCCGATGACTCACTGATATTTTTCAACTTCCGTAATGACCGCCCACGCCAATTAGCGGCTGCGTTATGCTTAGCTGATTTTAACGAATTTGATCGTGGAGCATTTAAACCTATCACTGTCACTTGCATGACTGAATACGAAAAGCGCTTAAAGACGCCAATCGTGTTCTTACCAGAAAGCCCTGAAACCAATATTGCTGAAACATTAAGCCTTGCGGGTTGTTCACAACTGCATTGCTCAGAGACTGAAAAATACGCCCATGTGACCTTCTTTATGAACGGTGGACGTGAAGAGCCTTATGACGGCGAAGATCGTATCATGGTACCTTCACCAGACGTAATGACCTATGACGAGTGTCCAGAGATGAGCGCCAAAGAGGTGGCTGATGAAATAATCAAATCAGCAAATGCACAGGAACATGACTTCATTGTGGTGAATTTTGCCAACGGTGACATGGTAGGCCATACCGCAATTCCTGAACCAATCATCAAAGCTGTAGAAACGTTAGACCGCGAAGTTGGTCGTGTTTTAGATGCCGCCATCGTGAATGATTATTCAGTTGTACTTACTGCTGATCACGGCAATTGCGATGAATATATCGACCCATTTACTAAAGAGCCAAATACTCAACATACAGTTTATCCCGTTCCCTGTTTGATCATTGACAAGTCATTTTGGCGATTAAGTACTGGCGGCGGATTAGGTAATATCGCACCTACCATTTTACAATTAATGGGGCTTGAGCAACCTGTCGGGATTCAATGTAAATCATTATTATTAGAGGAAATGACAGCCGAGCTTGCAGCGAAAGATGCTACATACTGAATATCTAACTAAGCTCTACAATAAAAAAGAAACTGCTGGAGATAGTTAAAAGATGGAGAGGGTATCATTTAAAACCCTCTCTCATGACTTTAACGAATCGATACATCGGATTTGTTCGGCGCCTAAAATGATCCGTTTGTTCTCACTTGATAAGGGTATTTAGTTTCTTATCGTACAGTTGAAGCCTTCAATACCGTGAGGCAGTGAAAAACTCTGAGTATTTAGTAGGCTGTTGTTAAATAATTTTAACAATGGTTTATACCAATGAAACTCAACACCTTCGCACTCTTTTTATTTTTCGCACTTCTGCTCATAAACGCTAGTAGCTTTGCTTCGAACAATGAGCAAGCTTATTCCCAAAACATTAGTGGAAACGCTGAACCACAACAGTTCTCTGGCATAATTTCATCTCATAACAAAGTGCGCCAGAAATTTAATCAACAGCCACTCATTTGGTCAAACTCGCTTGCTGACTATGCTCAACAATGGGTAAATCGTTTAGCGCAAACGCAAAACTGTCAAATGCTGCATCGACCAAACTATCAAGGTGAGCACGATAGTGAAAACTTCCTACAAGTACACGGAGAAAATCTTTTTTGGGCAAGTGCTGAAAAACTGGCAAATGGTAGCGACAAACTACAGCACTTTACACCTTTAGAAGTAGTAAAGGCTTGGGCAGAAGAAGAAAACTATTACGATTATCAATCAAACACCTGTCAACCAGGACAGGATTGCGGACACTTCACACAAATGGTTTGGCATGAGTCACAGCAAGTCGGTTGTGCTAAAGCAGTTTGTGCTGATAAATCACAAATTTGGGCATGTAATTATCATCCCCGTGGTAACTATATTGGCGAGAAACCTTATTAGTTTTTACTGTATTTGTTACGCCTATTTACTACTACTTTTAACCAATTTACCAACCGTCATACCTTGGACTAGTATCGAGAAAACAACGATCACATAAGTAATCATTAATAAAGCTTCTCTGTTTTGGCCTTCGGGTAAAGTCAGTACTAAAGCAATTGAAATACCGCCCCGCAAACCACCCCACGTCAAAATACGTACGATTTTCGGGGTAAAAGTTTGGCGAAGTCTAAGCAATGAAACGGGAATACCTACCGATACAAACCGAATCGCTAATACTGTCGGAATCATCACTAAGCCAGCCCATATATATTGCGGATTGAAAGTCAAAATCAGTACTTCCAATCCAATTAATACAAATAACACCGCATTCAGAATTTCATCAATTAGTTCCCAGAAGTTATCTAGGTGCTCTCGAGTTTTATCCGACATCGCTAGCTTTCTACCTCTGTTTCCAATCATTAAACCTGCAACCACAATAGCTATTGGACCAGATAAATGAAGCGCCATTGCCAAGGCATGACCGCCAAATACTAAAGCTAATGTGAGCAGAATTTCTACTTGATAACTATCAATACTCGCCAGCATACGATAAGTAATGTAACCAATCACTAAGCCAAAAATTGCACCACCGACAGCTTCTTGTAAAAACAAAGTTGCGATGCTCATGGCATTGATTTCGGCGTGCTCACCATGGCCTCCTACGCCCGCAATACTTAACAATACGAGAAAAACTACAACAGCAACACCATCATTAAATAGTGACTCGCCAGCAATTTTAGTTTCTAAAGATTTAGGCGCGCCGACAGTTTTCAAAATACCCAATACTGCAATTGGATCTGTGGGAGATATAAGTGAACCAAATAACAGACAGTAAATAAATGGAATACCTAAACCAAACCAGTCAAATATAAAGTAAGAAATATAACCGACTAAAAACGTTGAAGTCATTACTCCAACACTAGCAAGGATAGCCACCACCCATTTTTGCTTGATCAATTCTTCTAGATGAACATGCAAGGCACCAGCAAACAATAATGCACTCAGCATTCCCTGCATTAAGGTTTCATTAAAATCTATACTTTTGAGGAAGACCTTTGCTTGATCTTCAATAGGGAATCCCATTTTGCCTAAGACGACAATGCCGAGAGACATCAATAACGCAATCGCTAGCAGGCCGATAGTCTGAGGAACCTTGAGATAACGATAATTGATATAACTGAATATTGCTGCCAATGAAATAAGAATGGCGATAGTATTAATAATGCTCATTTAAAGCCTTTTTATTGTGTTATTCATTATGTAAGTGACTAGAAAGATGGTTAAAAGACACCCCCCTACTTTTTGGATGTTTCTGCACAATGCTACTACCTACTTGGCTCCTATGGGGCTTAAACAGGTACCACCTTTTAAGTGTTTTTCTCTTGAGTGTTATCTAAAGATTAATCGCTAGGTATTATAAACCCATTGCTTTTTTTATGACTTGATTCTTTATCATCGGTACTTGGTTAAATAAATTCATACCAACATTTCGAGCAGTTTTCACAGAGCTTGCACTATGACCGAATAACAAACGAAAGCCTTCCATCGCTCGCATTGTCATCACATTATCACCACGGCGCGCACGCTCATAACGTCTTAATGTTTTTAGGCTACCACAATCAGAAACAGCTGTTAATTGCTGAGACAACTCCATCGCATCCTTTATTCCAAGGTTTACACCCTGACCCGCCAATGGATGAATCGTATGCGCTGCGTCACCGATTAAAGCAATGCGGTCTAATACATAAGGTGTTGCCTGTGAACCACGTAAAGGAAATGCAGCTCGATCGCTAACTTTTATAATCTTACCCAGTTTATGATCGAATGCTTCGGCGAGTGCTATTTTAAAATCAGTCTTATTCAGTGATAAAAAGTAATCAGCCCGATCTGAAGGCAAGGTCCAAACAATTGAACAGCTGCCGTCGGCTAATGGTAAAAATGCTAAAGGACCGGTCGGCTGAAATCGTTGCCATGCAGTAAATTGGTGATGATCTTGTGTTTTAACGGTAGCGACCAAGCCTCGTTGAGCGTAGTCATCAACAGTCACATCAATACCTGCCAATGTTCTCACTAGTGAGTTTGCACCATCAGCTCCAACTATCAAATCTGCACTTAACTGTTCGCCATTTTCTAAAGTCGCTTCAACGCGATCAGTGAACACTTCAAACTGCATCAATTTAGTTGGTTGAAAAACAGTAACATTCTCGAAGTTAGCCATTGTTTTAGCGACTGCTGATTGCACGGCTGAATTTTCTATAATATGACCGAGATTAGGTTCGCCTAATTCTGCAGAATCAAAACGAACATTGCCATCACCTTCCGCATCCCATACATCCATAATTTCATAAGGCAATGCGCGCATTGATAACATCGTATCCCACGCCTTTATCTTTTCAAATGCTTTTTGTGAAGCACGACTAATCGCTGATACGCGTAAGTCATATGGTGCATCAATATTAAAGTTTTGGGGTTTAGATAAAATCTTAGATGCTTCGATTACTGCAACTTTTCGATCCTCTTGCGCCAATAAGCACGCTAAGGTTGCACCCACCATGCCACTGCCATTGATAATGACATCATAGTGATTTTCTGAATCTATATTTTTTCGAATACTCATGCAGAAACCCTCAATGCCAAGCCACGTGCTAATCGAGATTGACGATGATTAATACCCATACTTTGACGAGAGATCCATTTTCGCATTGGTGAGATACGATCGACTGCCAATAGGCCACCAGCTCTAGCATGGCCTAACAACATATTGTCGTTTGAAAATGCACGAACCAGAGAGTCGGTATAACGAATGGTATTTTTCAAATCTTCAGCACGAAGCTCTTCATAAGTTACCAATAATTCTGCAACACTTTTAATCTTATTAGGAATATCTGATGAAGAAATTAAACTAGCGAGTAAATCAGATAATACTGCCACATCACGCAACGCTAAATTCAGACCTTGGCCAGCTACAGGATGCAAAGTATGCGATGCGTTGCCAACAATGACGGTCCGGTATGCGGTATTTTTATCTGATGTGACTAATGACAGCGGATAAGCCGAACGCTTACCTACTTTAGTAAATTTACCTAAACGAAAGCCAAAAGCTTGATCTAATTGACTTAAAAACTCTGAGTCATCCAGCGCCATTGCAGCGTCGATTTCGTCAGTCCCATTAATGGTAGGGAAAGTCCAAACCAATGAACTACGATTTCCCATCATCGGCAATAAAGCAATCGGGCCATTTTCTGTAAATCGTTCAAACGCTTGTCCTTCATGGGGCTTTTGCGTCGAGACATTGGTGATGATTGCAGATTGTTGGTAGTCAGAAACTTCTGTTTGGATACCTGATAACTCACGTACATACGAATTCGTGCCATCAGCCGCAACTAATAAACGAGCAGATAGTTTTACAGTCTCATCACCTTTTTTGACTTCTAAGCTAACTGAATCTTCACCATCTTGTTTAATTGCAACGACGCTAGCAGGAACCATCAATTCGACATTAGATTCCGCTAAAGCATTATAAAGCTGCTGGCCTAAAACTCGACTCTCGACCAAATACCCCAATGAAGGCACGTTTTCTTTTTCAGCGGTTAAGCGAGTAGCGCCAAAATGACCTCGATCGGATATGTGAATTTGTTTAATCGGAGATGTTTTTGATTCTAGCTCATCCCATAAACCCATACCTTTAAAAATCAAACTTGAGCCATGCGATAAAGCAATTGAGCGATCATCATAAGAAGGCTGATTTTCAACATCATGTTTAAAAGCATCAATGACACAGACTTTTAAATTATGTGGTGATTTGGTCAAAGGCAATAAAGCAATCGCTAAACTTGCACCCACCATACCGCCACCAACGATAATGATATCGTAATGGCTTTCTTGACTGGTGGTTGATATATGGGACATATTAAATAGAAACAGTCAAAAAGTAGGTACCTCATTAGGCTCTCTAGGAGCCAATAAGGTAGTAGAATAATTTCCGTAAGGAAATATCGGGGTAAGTCGTAGCATGGTACTGAGTTTCATAAAATTTTTAAGATACTTGACTCATGTGAGTTTCGATATCGTCTACTTCTTTAAGTAAAGCACCAGTCAACACTTCATTGCCAGTTTTGGTAATCAAGATATCATCTTCAATACGAATCCCGATGTTCCACCATTTTTCGTCGACATCTTTACTAGGTGACACATAGATACCGGGCTCTATGGTAAGCGCCATACCGGGCTCAAGTTCACGCCATTTTTCGCTAATTTTATAATCACCAACATCATGAACATCCAAACCTAACCAATGTCCTGTTTTATGCATATAAAATGGAAAGTACTTATTCTCAGCAATAAGTTCGTCAACATCACCTTCAAGCAGTCCATTTGCGACTAAACCTTCTGTGATAACACGAACTGCGGCGTTGTGAGGATCAATCCATGTATTACCGGGCTTTGCTTGTTCTATCGCGGCATATTGAGCATCTAAAACGATTTGGTAAAGAATACGTTGTGCTTCACTAAACTTGCCACCGACAGGGAAAGTACGTGTAATGTCACTGGCATAACCTTGATTTTCTGCACCCGCATCTATCAATAAAAGGTCATCACCATTGAGTTTTTGATTGTTATCAATGTAATGCAAGATACAGGCGTTTTCACCACCGCCCACTATAGTGGTATAAGCTGGAACCATTCCTGCGCGACGAAATTCATGCATATACTCAGCATCAATTTCATATTCCATCATGCCACTTTTGGTTGTTGCCATTGCACGTTCATGTGACTTGACAGAAACCGCTGCGGCATCACGCATCATTTGTTGTTCGGCTGGCGATTTAAATAGGCGCATTTCATGGAGAAATACATCAAGTGAAACAAATTCGTGTGGCGCTTGAGTTCCATTTCGAACTTTCGCACGCAAGGTATTAACCCAAGAAATTACCTGAGTATCGAAATCTTGATTATTGCCTACACTGTAATAAACCTTGTTACGGTTTTCCATGATACTTGGAAGAATGTCATCAATGTCGTCAAACGGAAAAGCATCATCAGCACCATAGACTTCCATCGCACCCTCTAGTCCTGACATCCGACCCGTCCATTGTTCCGTCTTAGGATTTTTTTCTCGGCAGAATAAAATGTATTCGCTTTCAGCTCGACCTGGAACTAAAACAGCGACCGACTCAGGCTCATTAAAGCCAGTCAGATATAAAAAATCACTATCTTGACGGAATACAAACTCTGCATCACGGTTGCGAATTTTCAATTCAGAAGAAGGAATAATCGCAATTGCATCATCACCGATCTGATCCATTAATTTCTTACGGCG
>JBALXO010000029.1:37284-38716 GCA_036960615.1 Cocleimonas sp.
GATGATTGCTTTAACGGCTGGAGCTCTTCATTTATCAATAAAACACCCATGCGAACGTATTCATTAATCTCTACAAAGGCTTCTTCAGATTCGTCTTCATCACCTAAATCGAACTCACCAACTGTACCAATTTCAGTAATATCAGCCAATAACTCGCGAGAATCTTGGGGTAGTTTACTGTGATCATTAGCGCCAGCCATCGACACGCCTAAAACAAAACCAGCAGACCATTGTTGCAAGGCAGTAACGCGCGCATAGAGAGATTCATCTTCTTCGGGCAAGAGCAAATCAAACCCAAGGTCAGAGTCTTGTAATTGGGCTTTGGTAGCTTCAAACAACTCTCCTGATAACTTAATCGCTTTATGCTGTTTCGCATTATCTGGATCGATAGTTCCAAATATGAGCTGAACCCACTGGATTTTGTCCGAAGCTATATTCACCACCAATAAACCACAAGCAATCGCTTGAGCTTCAGCAGCATTGTAATCAGCTTCTGCATCCTGCAGCGCGAGATCTAAATCAAAATTTTCCATTTTTACCGTATCAATATTAATAGAGTTTGATTTTAGCCTCTATTAAAGAATAAAAACACACCCCCCTACTTTTTAACTCTTTTAAATTATTCGTTGTGGAGTTTCATAAGTAACAATTAACGAGAAAGTAATGTGCCATTGATATAGTTTTTAATTTTTCGCATAAATCTTGCAATCCAAAAAACTTTATTACTCTGCTTTCCGCCCTGTTGTTCTATCTGTCGCTTAAGTTGCTCAACCACAACTTCCGGTGAAGTTAATGTTGATGTTTCCCAGTCCATATACAAAGGGTAATCAATCAATGTCGCATGAACAAGTTCATTCAGTTTTAACTTTCGGGTACGTCGCTCAACATTATGGAAGTCTTCCGTTAAACCCCAACCCGAATAAAATGGAATACCATAACAAACAACCTTTAATTCACGCATCAGGGCTTCAAAACCCACTAAGGACGTCATAGTATGCACTTCATCAACAACGGCCAAACAATCCGTAATACTTGCATCTGACAAAACTATATTGCAGTCAGTATCTGTTACTAATTTATCAACTTTGCCTTTACGGTTACCGCTAACAACATCTGGATGAGGCTTGTAAATCAAGAAAGCATCTGGATTATCTTTGCGAACAGATTTAATAAGGGCCAAATTAGTATTGATATCAATACAACCTTTTTTAATCGACGCGTCGTCTTCAACTTGTCCAGGAATAAGGATGAGTCTTTGATTGGGCTCAATCACCAGAGAATCTTTAGTAAATGAAACGCCTAAATTGTACTTACTTAATTCATTATCAATTAATGCATTTTTTAAAGATTCTGCCCTGACAAGCTCAAGCTCGGCGAATACTTTAGTTTCTAAAATATCTTCAAGATCGCAAGACTTATTGGGATCATAATA
>JBALXO010000030.1:0-15431 GCA_036960615.1 Cocleimonas sp.
TTATCAACTAATATTTTACTTCAAAATACATCGAGTATTAATGTACAGGAATTAGATGTATCAGCTTTTGTTGAGGTTGTACCGTCACTATCAATTGATGTTACTGCAGATTGTAGCGCCATTACTGAATTGGAGTTTTCACCAGCAGTGGGTGAAGTTATTTTAGATGGCAGGGTACTTAGCGCGACTAGTAGTTTGTGTGTTGAGGCTACATATGCTCAAGTTCTGAAAACTCAGTATGCCCAAGTTCTTTCAGCACAAGGTATGAGCAATGCCGATGTTTTTAAAAGTTGTACTGTTACAGAGACTTGTGAAAATTTACGGATAGCAATATTTACTCTATCAGATAATGCGACTGGTGAAAGCTATGGCATGCAGCTTGAGTTGCTTAGTGAGACTGAGACTAGCGACCCGTATTTAACTCTATTGACCATCGTGGGAGAAGGTAAACTCGAATATTACGGTGAGGTTATCTCAGGCACCACAGTTACTGTTTCCCCTATTAGTCAAATTACATCGTCACTTGCGACACTTGCGTCGCTCGACATCAAAGGTTTGGATATTAAAAAGAAGGATCAGAAGGCGCTCGAGAAAAGGTTACAGAAGAAAGGCGCTACTAGAGCGTTAAATAAGGCGTTAAAGCCTAAATTTTGGTCTAGCGAAACAACTTTGACCGAAAGAGGTGGTGATGTAGTCTTTAAGAAAGTAGCTAATGCTGTGAAAAACATATCGAAAGCTAAGAAATTGTTAGATGATCAATCAAGTGATCCTTCGGCTTTGGCTTTACTGGACACGCTCAATGAATTACAAGCAAGCTTAGCTGGTAGCATGAGGGCACTAGCAGCTGACCGCATAGCTGAAGCACAAGCAGCGAATGGAAACCAAGGTAGCATTGAGATGGCAATCACGCAGCTTGCAGATGGTGATGCATTCGTTGATGTAAGTAAATTCGACAAAGCGATTAAAAGCTATGGTGACTCATGGAACGAACTTTCTGGTGCTTATTAGGATTACCTAACATTACAGACTTGGAGATAGCTAGAGTAGCCATTTTTAGTAGTCTCAAGTAAGTAAATTAGTCTACAAAATAAGCCTTCTGATTCGGTATGAGTCAGAGGGCTTTTTCATTTCTAGTTCGACTTGCCTCTAAGCGAGACAATCTTGGAGTCAAAAGTGACTGCTCATAAGTCGTGTTGTCATTATTCTAATTGAAAACACGTAAAAAGTAGGGGGGTGTCAATTTTACTCTCTGGACGCTGCATTATTGTTGTTTAATTCCTAACGAATTCCCGCCTTCCTAAAGAAGGTTTCTGTTTTATTATTCTTGTGATTGGGTATTTCCATACTCTGCGTTTTTTCCAGATTGGCTTATTTTTTGTATTCGAGTACTTCTAGACTTATCTGGCGAAAACAACGGATCAGATGCTCATAAAAACTAATCAATTACGAATATTGTCAGAATTAGCTACTAACCCATAGACTTTTGTATTTAGACAAGACCAATAAATAGCTATGGACAAGCTATAGAGTAAGTAGACTGTTAGAAATTACGGACATGTATTAGAATATATTAGCTTTGATAAACTCGGTGAAAACTTAGTAAAGCCTCAAGCCGTACGTTATTGAAAATCAGCTAAAACGATCATTAAACCCTTAAAATAACTTGGTTTATTTGTGGCAAGAAAAACTGGTTTCAGCAAGAATTAGAAGTTGTTGTAGACGCTTGCGTATATAAACAGACAAATTATTCATATGACTAGAGAAGTGGGTCAGAACTACATAGAAACTGGAATCATGCGGCATAATGTTATTTAGCGACGATGTTTTTTTAAACATGTAGCAGCTAAATTTGAACTGCTATGTGAGTTTGTGGATATTGATAATCCAGCATAGATAAACTTCTATTGCGTTGTAACCACCACTGTTATTACATCTTGATATGTACCAGAATCAAGGAATGGATCGATATTCGAAAAACCAAAAGAATTTAATTCAAAATCGATATCGGTGGCAGTACTAGTGCAAGGTAGTGAAAGTAGAGGGTTATTTATTTCGTTGAACTCAAGTCCCTTATAGTGGATCTTGTAATTCCCCAAATTATTATTAGTAACTGTATGTAATAACTTGAATGTATTCGCTGTTGTGAAAGTTAAATCACATATTCCACCAACATTAGATTCGAGTCCCATGGTTCCTATGTTTACGGGCTTAGGAACACCAGAATTGGTTATGTCATCGTTATCATAGGTACGAGAAGCTCCAGGTGCAGTTCCTGTAAGACTTACAAAAGGAGTGTAAGTTAACGATAGGTTTATCACAGCATTATCATTTGCGGCATATGCAGAAAAAGCAAAACAGCAAGATAATATAGATAATAACGCTAATTTATGCGGTCTATTTAATTTCATCATTATATTTATTAGTATTTTTTGGTGGGTGGCCAAATTTATATTCAATTATTTTAAATGAATATAACTGAACATTACCTTAATAGGTTATCCAGTTGGTCGGACGGCTTTAATATTTATTGATTCAAAGGGTAATAGATAGTTTTATTTCAATGAAGTTGTTGCATTGATCTACTTTTCCTCAGTTACACTATTTGGGTTTGAAGTTTTATACTTCAGTTAATTTTCCTTTATGGAAGCATACAGCCTTTATTTCTGAGCATTTCAGAGAGTTTGATTAGTGGTAATCCGATTAAAGCAGTTGGATCTTCACCGTCTAATCGTTTAAATAAGGTTATGCCTAAGCCTTCAGATTTAAAGCTTCCTGCACAGTTATATGGTTTTTCAGCTTGAAGATATGATTCGATTTCTACTGTAGTTAACTCTCTAAAGTCAACATGAAAGGGTATCATTTCTAGCTGATAACTATCGTCACTGGAATCGTATACACACAAGCCGGTGAGAAAGCTTACACGCTTGCCAGAGCTTGCACTTAACTGTTTAATTGCATTTTCATGTGTATGAGGTTTACCGCGGATCTCTCCATCTAAAACAGAACATTGATCGGAACCAATAACTAAAGCATTGGGGTGTCGAGCCGTCACTGCTTTTGCTTTTTCAAGAGAAAGTCTCTGAACATATGTATCAGGAGATTCATTATTTAAAGGTGTTTCATCAATATCAGGTGAATCAGTAATAAAATCTAACTTTAATCTTTGTAATAGTTCTTTACGAAAGGGTGATGTCGAGCCAAGAACGATTTGAAGTGGTTGATTTGTCATATTTTTATTAACACTATTTACTAAATTATCGGTAAAGATCACAAAAACTCTATTTTAGTCCGATGAAAGCAAATAAAAAAGCATTAAGAGTGTCTAATAAAGCTTTACATCAGGGGGGTAAGCTTCTTATAATTCCGCTCTTATGTCGAGTAACAGTACTATTCAGCGTTTACCACTAGAAGTAGACCCTTTTAAGTTGGTAGAACAAGGTCGTTTGTTTGAGGGAAGAATACCTCAGCAGGACTTTTTACGCTTACAAGATTTGTTGTTTTCTAACGATGAAGACAATGGCAAACTAGTAGAAGTGAATCTTGAGTTTACTCGAACTGATACACGCTTACCCGTGATCAAAGGGCATATAAAAGCTGAGTTACAGATGGTATGTAACCGCTGTTTAGAAGCTACAGATTTGTCTATTGATACAGCAATAGAAGTTGTTTTGGTAAGCACTGATGCTCAGGCAGAAAGATTACAAGAAGGTTTTGATATCTGGATGGTTGAAGATCAAACATTATTTTTGCGAGATTTTATCGAAGATGAAATTTTGTTAGCAATGCCGATTGTGATTTCACATGACGATTGTGAACCAGCGAGAGAGCTTATAGAGTCCTTACCTGGTGATGAGGATACGGAAGAGCAGGAAAAGGAAAACCCTTTTGCTGCCTTAAAAGATTTAAAACTTAATTAACAAACTAGTCGGGTTAAACAATTAACTTATTAATAAGTTAAGGTTGACTCAACATTACGGAGAAATCCCATGGCAGTACAAAAAAGTAAAGTAACGCGCTCTAGAAGAGGCCAGCGTCGCTCGCATGATTCACTAAGCAATCCAACACTTTCTGTTGATCAAGTATCAGGTGAGACTCATCTGCGTCATCACATGACTCCAGATGGATTTTATCGTGGACGTCAAGTAATTGCATCAGCAGTAGAAGTTGAAGACGACGAAGACGAATAAACGTTAAGTCGTTTTAAAAGCTTTAAACTTAAATCGCGAACTCAGTTTCGCGATTTTTCGTATGTGTACTACTATTATCATCTATAGTTTGGTCTTGTTTTGTTCATATATGGTTGTTGTAAATAAAGTTGTTATAAATATTTTTATTTTTAAATAATGGTTTTAACTTAATGGCATCACTACATCGCATCGCAATTGACACCATGAGTGGTGATAATGGTTTAGAAGCTGCTATCCCTGCTGCACTTATGTTTTTAAAAGAACATAAGGATACGGCCCTTGTTTTAGTCGGTGATGAAGCTTTAATTAATCAAGAGCTCAGCAAACATAAACAACAAGCGAATGATCGACTAATCATTCAACATGCCTCACAAGTGGTGATGATGGATGAATCTCCCGCTTTAGCTTTACGTGGTAAAAAAGATTCTTCGATGCGTGTGGCCATTAATTTGGTCAAAGAAGATCGAGCTGATGCTGCTGTTAGTGCAGGTAATACGGGTGCATTGATGGCTACAGGCCGATTTGTTCTTCGCATGCTAAAGGGAATTGATCGCCCTGCAATCTGTGCCGCCATTCCCGCCGCTTCTGGTCATACTTATATGCTCGATCTAGGTGCAAATATAGATTCTACTTCAGAGCACTTATATCAATTTGCCATTATGGGTTCCGAACTCGTGCATGCGATTGATGGTGTGGAAAAGCCTCGTGTTGGCTTGTTAAACATTGGCTCAGAAGATATGAAGGGCAATGAGCAAGTGAAAGCAGCGCACGAAAAACTTCAAAGCGGTGAGTTCAATTACATTGGCTTTGTGGAAGGAAATGATATATTCCATGGAGATGTAGATGTTATCGTGTGTGATGGTTTTGTGGGAAATGTTGCCTTAAAGACAACAGAAGGCTTAGCAAAAATGCTATCTGAAGAAATTAAGACGGGTTACACCAGTTCACTTTACGCTAAATTTGCAGCCTTAATTTCTTTGCCTGTGATTAAATCATTTAGAAAACGTTTTGATCATCGCCGTTACAATGGTGCAAGTTTCTTAGGCTTAAAAGGAATTGTAATCAAAAGCCATGGTGGTGCTGATGAGATCGCTTTTGCAAATGCGATCGGAATTGCACGTAAAGCAGTGATTGAAAAAGTACCCGACCGAATTGAAGAACATCTGCAAAAGCATTTAGAGCGTTAATAAATTTGAATTAGATATTTCAAAATATGTTTTAAATTGAAATTAAGCTTCACTAAGATCAAGCTAGTAAAATATTAGTAATAGTGAATTTCAATCTCAATAAATAGTACAATAAAGAACAAACTGGAAAGTTGGACACAGGATGAATTCGAAAATTACAGGTACAGGAAGTTATTTGCCTGAAAAAATATTAACTAATCATGACCTTGAGAAAATGGTAGATACTTCTCATGAGTGGATAGTTGAGCGTACAGGCATCGAAAAGCGTCATATCGCTGAAAAAGGCCAAACTACCTGTGATTTAGCTGAAGTTGCAGCGCGAAATGCTATTGAAATGGCAGGTATTGCCATTGAAGATATTGATCTTATTGTATTTGCTACTACTACTCCCGATCTCGTTTTTCCGAGTACAGCGTGTTTATTACAACAAAGATTAGGCATCAGAGGTTGTACTGCATTTGATGTTCAAGCGGTCTGTACAGGCTTTGTCTATGCATTGGGTGTAGCAGATAAATTTATAAAAAGTGGTTCACATAAATGCGTTTTAGTTATCGGCGCAGAGACAATGTCGAACATTACCGATTGGACTGATCGTGGTACCTGTATTTTATTCGCCGATGGTGCTGGTGCGGTTATTCTAGAAGCAACTGAGGAAGAGGATGGAATTCTCTCGACTCATCTTCACGCAGACGGTCACTACAGAGATCTATTAAAAACCAATGGTGGTGTTTCATCCAATCCAGAATTAATGGAAGCAGGTGGCGTCTTCATGGAAATGAAGGGAAATGAAGTTTTTCGTATAGCTGTTAATACTTTGGGTCGTATTGTTGATGAGACCTTAGAGCATAACAATATGCAAAAATCCGATATTGATTGGCTAGTTCCCCACCAAGCTAATATTCGAATTATCAAAGCCACAGCAAAAAAACTCAAAATGTCTATGGATCAAGTGGTTGTAACTGTCCATGAGCACGGAAATACCTCTGCAGCATCTGTACCTTTAGCATTAGATGTAGCAGTAAGAGATGGTCGAATTAAACGTGGTGAAATTATTCTGTTAGAAGCTTTCGGTGGCGGTTTCACTTGGGGTTCTGCACTTATTAAGTTTTAGTTCTAAGTTTTTACTTATGGTTTACTACTAAATAAGCCTATTCAATATAATTAGTTTGAATAAATAGTTTAAATGACACCCCCAACCTTTTAGGTGGTTTCTATTCATTTATAATGAAAATTACAGCCCTTTGGGCTGTTGTCGCTGCGCTCCAACATTGTCTCGGCGGAATCTCGGCTTGGCATTTTAAATACGATGTTATTATTTAGCTGGACACGAATAGGGAATGAGTAAGAAAATTGTTCTCGAAGATTGTAAGCGCTGTCGTCGTTTACATAATCACCTGCAAAATATAAAATTAAAGTATCCTGATTATTTCTGTAAACCCGTGCCGGCTTTTGGTGATGTTAATGCACGGCTACTCATTGTTGGTCTAGCTCCCGGTTTACATGGGGCGAACGCTTCAGGAATACCTTTTACAGGAGATGCTTCTGGTGAATTTTTATTTAAAACTCTTCACCAATATAGCTTCGCAAGTCATGCTGATTCAAACATAGGTGCTGATTTAAAACTATTCAATTGTCGAATAACGAATGCAGTAAAGTGTCTCCCTCCTCAAAATAAACCGACGAGTAAAGAAGCGCAAGTTTGTGCCAAGAATTACTTACAAGATGAATTAGATCAACTCGAGTCAGGTTCAATCATTCTAGCTCTAGGTTCTCTGGCACATAATGCTGTACTTCGATCATTTGGTAAAAAATTATCTAGTGCAAAATTCGGACATAACGCGTGTCATGAAATCAATGACGAATTGTTTCTACTAGATTCTTATCATTGCAGTCGCTATAACACTCAAACAAAACGATTAACTCAAGAGATGTTTGATGAGGTATTTAACACTGTGCAGGCTTTGTTGCTACAATCAAAGCCATAATGATTAAACTTATAAAATTAAATAATCTCCTAAATCTATTAGTACAAACAAGACTAATAACGCACGTTTATGAGTGTTAAAAATCCTAATCAAAGTTTTGATAGCGTCACTTTTTTAAAGACAGTACCGCATAAGCCCGGCGTCTATAGGATGATTTCTGTAGATGAGAAAATTCTTTATGTGGGTAAAGCGAAAGATTTAAAAAGCCGCGTTTCTAGTTACTTTCGCGATAATATTGCTAATTCACGCACATACTCGATGGTAAAGCAGATATGCGATGTGCAAATCACGATTACTGCGACTGAAGCCGAAGCTTTATTGCTTGAAAGTAATTTAATAAAGAAACATCAGCCGCGCTATAACATTCTGTTGCGCGACGATAAAAGCTATCCAAATATTTATTTGTCGAAAGATCAATTCCCACGTTTAAGCTTTCATCGTGGAGCAAAAAAAGCCAAAGGTCAGTATTTTGGTCCTTATCCAAGTGCGGGCGCAGTTCGTGAAACTTTGTCTTTGTTACAAAAGCTTTTTCAAGTAAGGCAATGTGAAAATAGCTATTACAGTAATCGTTCTAGACCCTGCTTACAGTTTCAAATTAAACGTTGCACTGCGCCGTGTACCAATGAAATTACTGAAAAAGAATATCAACAAGGTGTAGCCCATACAGTTAAATTCTTACAGGGTAAAAGTCAGCAGGTTATAGATGAACTAGTTCAGCAGATGGATCATGCCGCTACCAAACTAGAGTTTGAACAAGCCGCAGCTCATCGGGATAAAATTGAACAATTACGCAAAATTTCCCAACAACAAAGTATAAGTAGTGATGGGCAATCAAACGTGGATGTGATCGCCTTACAGTTCGCGTCAAATGTTGCCAGTGTCCAAGTATTAACGATTCGAAATGGAAATAATCTAGGGAATAAAAACTTCTTTCCCAAATTGCCGAAAATGTATGAAACTCTCAAGGGAGAAGATTCTTTTAGTGCCGAAAATACTGAGGAAGATTCATCAAAAACGATGATAGTCGATTCGAAAGAAAGTAATCCCGAAGAATCGATCTTATCCTCATTTCTAGCGCAGTATTATATGTCCCGAGAAATTCCCAATGAAGTATTACTGAGTCATTTGCCCGAAGACAGCAAGATTTTACAAGAAATGTTGACTCTTAAAGCAGAGCGCAAAGTCATTTTATCTTATCGCTTACGTGGCGATCGCGTGCGTTGGGTAGAAATGGCTACAAGAAACGCACAACATGCTTTAGCGACTCATTTGGCATCAAAAGCAGGGATTCAAAAGCGTGTTTTGGCCCTGCAAGAAGAATTGAGTTTGGATTATATTCCCGCGCGTATGGAGTGTTTCGATATCAGTCACACCATGGGTGAAGCAACAGTCGCGTCTTGCGTTGTATTTGGCTTGGAAGGTCCAATCAAATCAGAATATCGTCGTTATAATATCACTGATATTGTTGGTGGAGATGACTACGGGGCAATGAAACAAGTATTGCAGCGACGTTTCAAGAAAGTTATTGATAAAAATAATAAAGAAGAAGGTAAATTACCCGATATTTTATTTATAGATGGCGGTAAAGGACAGGTGACTCAAGCGGTCGATGTGTTATCTGACTTGCAAATTTCCGGCGTTGACATCATTGGTGTGACTAAAGGTGAAGGACGTAGACAGGATATGGATAAACTAACTATATTGTCTGAAAATACGAATAAAAAAGAAGACTTATTTTTACCTGCACATTCCAGTGCATTGCATTTAGTTCAGCAGATTCGTGATGAGGCGCATCGCTTTGCGATTAGTGGGCATCGTCAACGACGTCAAAAAACACGTAATACTTCACCTTTGGAAGGAATAGCGGGCCTGGGTCCAAAACGCCGTCAAGATTTGCTTAAACAGTTTGGTGGCATTCGTGCAATCACAGGAGCCAGTGCGGATGAGTTGAGTAAGGTGAATGGAATTAGTGCGAAATTAGCTGAAAAGATTTATGATATGTTTCATTCAGAATAAGCTATCTAAATTTGGTTGTTATCAAACCATCTGTGCTGTTTTTACTACAAAGTAATAACTCTCAAATATTTATTAAAATTCATTTTAGCAAAACAGGTTTTCCGTGACTCTTAATTTACCAAATTATCTTACTTTACTTCGTATATGTGCAATTCCTTTGGTGGTTCTATTTTTCTATCTTGAAATGCCCTTTATGACCGCCTTCACTTTTGGAATAGCCGGTTTAACTGACTTTGTCGATGGTTATTTAGCTAGGAAATATAAACTAGAATCTCGTTTCGGTGCGTTCCTTGATCCCGTTGCTGATAAACTATTAGTAACCGTAGGTTTGTTATTAGTCGTCGAAAGAGAAGGCATATTATGGATGACTCTGGCAGCCATTATCATTATCTCTCGTGAAATTACTATTTCAGCATTGCGTGAATGGATGGCGGAAGTTGGCCAACGTAGCAAGGTTGCAGTATCTTATATTGGTAAAGTAAAAGCAGTTACCCAAATATTGTCGATAGTATTTTTACTCTATAACAAAGATTTGTTTGGAGTTCCGATAAGAGAATTAGGTTTGTTTTTATTAGTTATCGCGACAGTACTAACGGTGGTTTCTATGGTCCAATACTTAAAAGATGCCTTTTCCAATCAGGAAGAGTAATTTAGATAGTAGAAACAGGCAAAAAGGTGGGGGGTGCCATTTAATGCTCTGTAATGATCACTAAACAGCCAATCTGCACTTCATTAAATAACTCGATCACATCGTTATTTGCCATGCGTATACATCCATGTGATGCGGCTTTACCTAACCGACCTTCTTCATCTGTGCCGTGAATGTAAATATAACGAGAGTGAGAATCAACGTTATTACCGTCTTTATCTAATCCTTTATTCGATCCTTCTTCCAAGCCATCTAACCAAAGAATACGACTTGTAATATTATCGTCTTTACTTTTTGTATTTGGATTATTTAGGATTTCAGCGACTGTGTGAGTATTTTTACGTGCTTTGAAAATGCTCGATATTAATGCGTTCTCACCAAATTTTTCAGAGATCCTATGGGTTCCGAGAGGCGTTTGATAACTACCTGATTTATTTCCAATACCAGCCTCAGCAGAAGATATAGGGTAGCTATTTTCGAGTTTTTGGCTTTTTATTAGATAGAGTTTTTGTTCAGCTATGGAAATAATTAGAACAGTTTGTTCGATGATATCTTTTGTTACTTTATTTGTTGATTGGCTAAAGTGTTCTGGGAAACATCGTTTCAAATCATCCAATAATGATTTGAAACGGCTGATGTCATTTTGTTTTAAATTGTTTGATGTCTCTGGCATTAGTCCGTATCAGACATATCAATAGCAACCATTTTTTCGTTTTCGTTTTTATCACTTTCTCGTCGTATCTCTAACTCTTTAAAGTAATTTTCATCTTCACCAGTAACATAATTGCCGGTAAATACTGCGCAATCAAACTTGGTGAGATTTTTATTTCCTGCGGTAACCGCATCTATCATGTCATCAATCTCTTGATAAATGAGTCTGTCTGCACCAATTTCAGCCGCTACCTCTTCTTCAGTTTTATCGTGGGCGATGAGCTCATGTGCAGCAGGCATATCGATACCATAGATATTTGGAAAGCGTATTGCAGGTGATGCTGAGGCGAAATAAACTTTATTGGCACCTGAGTTTCGCGCCATTTGTACAATCTCACGCGATGTCGTGCCGCGCACGATAGAGTCATCAACCAACATCACGTTTTTGCCTTTGAATTCTATATCTAAAGGGTTTAATTTACGTCTAACAGATTTCTTTCTTTCTACCTGTCCTGGCATGATAAAAGTTCTACCGATATAGCGATTTTTGATATAGCCTTCGCGATAGGGCACACCTAAAGTGATTGCCATCTCTAGGGCCGAAGTACGACTGGTATCAGGAATAGGGATGACTACATCGATGTCATGATCAGGCCATATACTTTTTACTTTTTCAGCAAGATTATGTCCCATTCGCATTCGTGCTTTATGCACATATACTTTATCAATAACAGAATCTGGTCGCGCAAAGTAAACATACTCAAATATACAACTGTTGTATGTTGGATTTTCTGCACATTGTTTGGTATGTACCTGGCCATCATGTGTGATGAAAATTGCTTCGCCTGGTTCTATATCACGAACTACTTCATAGCCCTGCGTTACTAATGCAACACTCTCAGAAGCTAACATATAATCTGTGCCCAATTCAGTTTCGCGTTTGCCGAAAACTAGAGGACGAATACCGTTTGGATCGCGAAAACCTAAGATACCGTCACGTGTAATCATCGCAATTACAGCGTAAGCACCCACACAACGCTTATGTAAGCCTGCTACAGCAGAGAAAACTTCTTCAGGTTCTACGCGATAAGCTTTAAATTTTTGTAGCTCTTGAGCGAAAATATTTAGTAATACTTCAGAATCAGAAGTCGTATTGATATGGCGTCTATCTTGCGTGTAGAGCTCTTTTTTAAGTTCATGCGCATTGGTAAGATTGCCATTGTGCGCCAGTGAAATTCCGTAGGGAGAGTTTACGTAAAATGGCTGTGCTTCTGAATTTGATGAGGAGCCTGCCGTTGGATAACGTAAATGACCCACGCCCATATTGCCGAGTAGTCGACGCATGTGATTTTCACGAAAAACATCAGTAACTAAGCCATTCTTACGTCTGATATAGAGTCTTTTTCCATCACTCGTTACCATACCTGCGGCATCTTGGCCTCGGTGTTGTAGGACTAATAAACCATCATAAATTTCTTGGTTAACGGGGGTATTACTTAAAATGCCGATGATTCCGCACATGGGGGAGGATACCTAAGTGTTTAGTTGTAAGTGATTGTTTGTAACAGTTTAGTTTCAAATTAAGAAAGGTATTAACTAATCTGTAGTTGAGCCATCGGTACTGGGGGTAATACCTGATGGAATGCTGTCAGTTGGACTTGAAAGACCTGTGCCTTCCAATTTTTCATTAACAATATCGTTTAAGTTTTCTGGAATCAAAGTTTGCAACCAAGTGGCAGCTTCTTGAAACTTAGGAATAAATTTAGATTTTTGCCACATGTCTTGATTTGGTAACTCAGTTAAACTCAATAACATCGTTAATAGAGTGATTGCCAAAGCCCCTAGTGCGATGCCTAAGCCAGTGCCAAGAATGCGATCGAAAGCTCCTAAACCAATAGCGTTTACCAGCTTGTGGAGTAAGAAATTAACAATAGCGCCAGCAATTAAAACACCTAGAAAGATCAGTAATGCGGCGAGTCCAGTTTGTGCAACTTCACTGCCGAGTTTAATCGGTAATGCTTGAGCTATATCATCTTTGAATTTAATCGCAAGTAATATAGCAGCTGTCCAAGTAGCAAGGAAAATTCCCATCCAAACTAGGCCGCGCATAAAGCCAATAAGGGCTGTAATCAAAATAATGACTACAATTGCAATATCAAAATAATTGAAATCCATCAATTTTTCCTTAGATCTTTGTCTTAATTAACGAGTTTAAAAGGGGATTTTATTGAGAAACGACTAAGCTGTTTTGTACAAAGAAATTCTTTTGATAACGTCTTTTCATTGTTTGTTGTGCACTTATTGCAGCGCTTCTGTCTTTGTGTCCACCGACACGAACGCGATATAAGATTTTATTGTTGCTAGTTGTTTGAGTGATGAACGATACATAGCCTTCACCATTCATAGTTTTTGCTAATTTATTCGCACGTGATTGGCTTGAAGTTGCTAATAACTGGATTGAATATTTACCACCTGAAGTTGAAGCTGTAACAGGTTTAGCTTTAGGCTTTGTTTCAGCCTTCTTTATAACGGTCTTTTCCTTAGCTTCTTTTTTAGGCTCGTTTTCAATCGTAGGTTGAAAGGTTTTTTCTACCTCCTTTTTAGCTACTACTTTAGGTGTACTAGCGACAACAGTGTCGTTCGTTGAAGTTGCTGTTTTTGCGGTGGAGTCGCCAGAAGCTGCTGAATTTGGGGTATTTATTTGTTGTTCTTCGTTTTTAGTGGGTGGTCTAAATGAAAAGCCAGGATTAGCAGAACCTGCTGATGCGGTTTCAACATTAGCTACTGAATTTTCAGTGGTTTGAGTCACCGTACTAGCTGTCGAACTGACACTATCTGTGACTGCTTCTACAGCATTTGAAGTACTACTGCCGAGATCAGTCAAAGCACCTGTAGCAGAAGCGACAACTGCAGTACCAGCATTGCTGACAGTTTTCGTAGCTTCGCCTACCAAACTTGCGGCAGAGTCAGTTACTGAGCTGGTAGCATCAGATAAACTTGGGATAGATAGTTCAGGGGCGCCAGGTAGCTTCATCTCGACAACTTCTTGTCGTTCACGACTTTTGTCTTTAAGTAAGTAGCCGAGAAGTAAAGCTGCGATTATCGCTAAAACAACTGCACCAATACCACGTTTTACCATTGCATTATCCATTTCTCAAAGGTTCTCCATTATTTACAATTGTCTAATATTTCAGATATTACCAGAAAAGAGCCGAAGGCAACTACTCTATCTTCGTCTTTAGTGATGTTTTTCAAAGCTCCACAAGCATCGCTAAAGCTATCGTAACTTATGACCTTTGTTAGTGTCTTTAGTTGCTGCTTTTGTTCAATTTTTTGTTGAGAGTCTTGTTCATAACTTTGCTCTGCCTTTGTCCGATTAAAGTGCAGTTGTAATTCATCTAAGCTCAATCCACGTGAGCCTTTAGTGGCAACGATATGCCATTCATCAATGACACTACCCATGATATTTAAAACTTTACTGATATCCTTATCGCGCAACATTGAAAACAATGCATAAGTCTTTCCAGTAACTGGATTTTGTTGAATATACTTTGCTAATTGTTTAGCAGCATGTGGATTGTGAGCAACATCAATTAACCATTCTGGTTCGGTTTGAATTACTTGTAAGCGGCCAGTGACTTGAGCGCTTTTTAATCCTTTATTAATAGCTGTGAGTGATACAGGGAGTATGACTTCTATTGAAAATAACCCAGCAATAGCGGTAGCAGCATTATTCAATTGAAATTCGCCTGGCATTTTTGGCAATTCAAGCTCTAGTGTTGTTTCTTTATTTTTCCATCGCCAATGTTTGGACAGTTTATTGTCAGATAAAGTAGCAGGTATTTTAAAAGAGAATTCTGAATTGATTTGCTGTAATTGCGCGCCTATTCGTTTTGCTTCAGTCGCTATCGTAACGGGCGCATCGTTGTCGCCACAAATAGCGGGTGTATCCTTTCGCATAATACCCGATTTTTCAATCGCAATAATGTCTCGGTCATCACCTAGCCAATCAATATGGTCAACGCCAATACTAGTGACGATTGCTAAAGAAGTATCCCACAAGTTGGCGGCATCTAAACGGCCACCCAAACCGACTTCTAAAATAGCGACATCAACATTCTGTTGTTGATAAATATACATCGCGGCTAATGTCGAAAATTCAAAATAAGTAAGACTGATATCTACTCGTTTGCCAGCATCATCTAGAATTGAGCGTCTAGCTTCATCAATAGCTTCAAATGCTTGGATGATAAGTGCGTCGTCAGCTTGCTCACCATTAATTACAATTCGTTCATTGTAATTAACTAAATGAGGTGAGGTGTAAGCACCTGTTTTATAGCCTTCGGCGAGTAATATTGCATCTAAAAAAGCTACAGTAGAGCCTTTGCCGTTAGTTCCTGCAACAGTAATAATAGGGAATTTGGGTGAAAGTAAGTTGAGACTTTTAGCTACTTTACCAATACGCTCTAGGCCTAAGTCTATCTCTGATAGATGCAGAGATTCTTGCCAGAGTAACCATTGCTCTAGAGTTTTTTTTATATTCATAACACTTTCAATTAGAGTAGATATGCTTCAAATAAGTAAAACAGGTAAAAAGGTGGGGGGTGTATTTATTATTTAAACCAATCACTAAACACAAATAGCTAGGCTATTGCTTAGCTAATAAAAAACCTTCCTGTGAAGTTTATGCTTCTTTGTTTTCAGGGCTAGCTTCTTCATCAGGTGCTTGAATGATTTCTGGTTTTTCAATTGAGTC
>JBALXO010000030.1:15531-36833 GCA_036960615.1 Cocleimonas sp.
GCCGATACACCACCCATAGTAGGGTCTGTAAGAACAGATATAAAAGGAATATCTGCTGCAGCTAACTTGGTTAAAGACGCGCTTGTTTTTGCCATCTGCATCAGCGAAAACAATGCTTCTTGCATGCGTGCGCCACCACTGGCGGAAAATACGATGTAAGGAATTTTGTTACGTAATGCTTCGTTTGCGCCTTGTACAAAGCGTTCACCCATTACTGAACCCATCGAACCGCCCATAAAACGGAAGTCGAATGAAGCTGCAACCACATCAACTCCGTGAATCTTACCTTTCATTACAATGAAAGAGTCTTTTTCACTAGTAGATTTTTGTGCGTCAGCGAGTCTATCTTTGTATTTTTTGCTGTCTTTGAATTTGAGAATGTCGATAGGACCGATATTGTCACCAATCTCGACCCGATTCTCTTTGTCTAAAAATAAATCTAAACGCTTACGTCCACCCAATCTGCCGTGGTGGTCACATTTAGGGCAAACCTCTAAATTACGTTCTAAATCAGCACGATATAAAACGGCATTGCAGGCCGGACATTTATGCCATAAGCCTTCGGGAATAGTTTTTTTCTTTGCTGTCGTCGCGTCCGTACGAATACGAGATGGAATTAACTTTTCAAACCAACTCATATCGAAAATTCCTTTTCCTTGCTCTTTCATATTTGCTCTTTAAATCTATTCTAGATTCGCTTTATGCATCCATTGCTTTGCGCATTGAATTCAATAAAGCTCCTATTTCATCTAGTATTGTATCAGCATCATCCACGTTATTTTCAATAATTTTTACAATTGCACTTCCAACAATAACACCATCAGATACAGCTGAAATCGACGTTGCACTTTCCGCATCTTTGATTCCAAAACCTACACCAATAGGCAAGTTAGTCTGCGCTCTAATTTCTGCTACTTTCCCAGCGACTTCTTCAACATTTAGAATACTTGAGCCAGTCACACCTTTGAGTGAAACGTAATATAAATAGCCTGAACCAGCATTTACAATAAGTTTAATTCGTTCAGGAGTAGTGGTTGGTGATAATAAGAAAATAGGATCAATGTTGTAGTTTGCTAAAATCTTAGCCATTTGACCGCTTTCTTCGGGTGGTAGATCAACAGTCAATAAACCATCGATACCTACATCAGCTGCTGCTTTGGCAAAGTTTTCATAACCAAATGCTTCAACAGGGTTTAGATAACCCATCAATACTATCGGAGTGATCGTGTTTTTCTCACGAAACTCTTTTACCATCTCAATAATATCAGCAATGCTGGTGTGATGAACTAGGGCACGTTCACAGGCTAACTGAATTGTTGGACCATCTGCCATAGGATCAGAAAAAGGAACACCTAATTCGATAATATCTGCACCAGATTCCACCATGCGATGCATTAATGGAACAGTGATAGATTTGTTAGAATCACCTGCAGTCACAAAAGGAATGAGCGCTTTTTTTCCATTTTCTTCTAGTTTTGTAAAGCAATCTTTGAGTCTATTGCTCATATTGATATTCCTTCTAGGGCAGCGACGGTGTTCAAATCTTTGTCACCACGGCCTGATAAATTCACGATAATGGTTTGGTCTTTACGCATAGTCGGCGCAAGTTTAGTTACATAAGCCAATGCATGTGCCGTTTCTAATGCAGGAATAATGCCTTCAATTTGACATAAATCATGGAAGCCCTTTAGAGATTCAGCATCAGTTACTGATACCGCTTTTGCACGCTTCATATCAATTAATAAGCAATGCTCAGGGCCAACACCAGGATAATCCAAGCCCGCTGATATTGAGTAAGGCTCAATCACTTGGCCATTATCATCTGCCATCAAGTACATTCTGTTACCGTGTAAAACACCAGGTTTTGCTGTGCCTAGGGTTGCAGCATGCTCGCCCGTTTCAATTCCCATTCCACCTGGCTCAACACTAAAAATCTTCACATCTAAATCTGGTAAAAATTCATGGAATAAACCAATAGCATTTGAACCGCCACCAACACAAGCCACTAGGGCATCTGGCAAACGACCTGTTTGTTCAAGGCATTGTTGTTTAGCTTCTCTACCAATGATGGCTTGGAAATTACGTACCATCACTGGATACGGGTGTGGGCCTGCGACTGTGCCGATACAATAAAAAGTATCATCAACATTGGTCACCCAATCCCGCATGGCCTCATTAAGCGCATCTTTAAGTGTTTTTGAGCCAGAAGACACTGGGCGAACTTCAGCACCTAAAAGCTTCATTCGGTAAACATTTTGCTTTTGACGTTCAACGTCTTTCTCACCCATGTAAACCACACATTCAAGGCCTAAGCGTGCAGCGATGGTTGCTGTTGCAACACCATGTTGACCCGCGCCTGTTTCTGCGATAATTCTGGGTTTACCCATATGTTTTGCTAACAGTGCTTGGCCTATGGTGTTATTTATTTTATGCGCACCAGTGTGATTTAAGTCTTCACGTTTTAAGTAAATCTGTGCACCACCTAGTTCTTTAGACCACCTTTCGGCATGATAAAGAGGACTAGGGCGACCTACGTAATAACGTAAGTCATCATCTATTGCCGCTTGGAAAGTTGGATCATCTTGTAATGTGGTATAAGCATCTTGTAGTTCTTGAATCGCTTCAATCAATGTCTCTGAAGCAAATCGGCCACCGTATATGCCAAAATGTCCGTTCTCATCAGGCAATTTTGACCAATCAATTTTACTCAGATCAATATTACTTAGGTCATGATCATTAAGATCATTTTTAATTTCGTCGTTATTATTTATTACACTGGACACGGTAAACCTCTTTCATCAATTTTCTAATTTTTTCTGGATCTTTTATACCTGCTTGGCTTTCGACGCCACTGCTTAAATCTACACCATATAGATTCAGCTGTTGAAGCGCATCGCCAATGTTTTCGGGGTTTAATCCACCTGCAAGTATAATAGGTTTCTGTTGCTGCTGTGGTACATTTTTCCAATCAAAAGTCTTGCCTGTTCCGCCTGCTTTACCACTGGCGTGACTGTCTACTAGAAAACCTTTAGCGTTTGTATATTGCTTGGTTATTTCTGCGAATTCATCTTCTGACAATATTCCTTCCATGCCGATTGCTTTGATATAAGGACGTGAAAATGAATCACAAAATTTGGCTGTCTCTATGCCATGGAACTGGAGTAAATCTAATCTTACTTCTGATAATACTGAGTTTACAAAATCACTACTTGGGTTCAAGAATAAGCCGACGCAAGTCACAAAAGGTGGAAGCGAATCACAGATCTCTTTTGCTTTGGCTATAGATACATTTCGAGGACTTTTTTCATAAAAAACCAAACCAATAGAATCAGCACCTGCCGCGCATACATTATCAGCATCTTGTGTGGATGTGATGCCACAGATTTTTACACGCGTTCTATTGATTTTTGCACTCATACTGTTCATTAGCAGAAGGTATCATAAGCAGCTGAAACAATGAAGATACCGTAATGAAGTTATTGATAATAATTAATAGAATGCTTAAAAAGAAGCTATTATTGAGGTTTAAACGGTTCTTGATATAGTTTTAGTTAGTTAGAAAAAACCTGTAGGAGGTGGGGGGTGTCTTTATTGTCATTTACTTAGGCTTAAATTGATCAAAAAATGTACTATCTCCATATGAATCTTTATCTACAAACTTACCAAACCTTAATGCAAACCGATACTCGTATAAAGCGGGAGCAAATTGGTGATTTACTGACTAGCTGGAAAAACTCAGAACTGAGTCGAGATCAATCCGAATTAGTTAAAATAGAAATTCCTGGCCGACCAGTAAAACCTGAACTGATTAATCCTAATCACTTAAAACAACGGAAATTAGGTTCTGAGTTAGGTAGAGCAACATTGATTCATGCCATTTTACACATTGAATTCAATGCGATTAATTTAGCGCTGGATGCAGTTTATCGTTTTCGCGATATGCCAGAACAATATTATAGCGATTGGTTATTAGTAGCGTCAGAAGAGGCATATCATTTCTCACTTCTAGAAAAACGCCTAAATGATCTGGGTTATGCCTATGGCGATATGCCAGCACATAATGGTTTGTGGGAAATGGTATTAAAAACGGACCATGATGTTTTAATTCGCATGGCTTTAGTACCAAGAGTACTTGAGGCGCGAGGTTTAGATGTAACACCGGGAATGATTGAAAAGTTAAATAAAGTCGGCGATCACGAAACGGTTGATATATTAAAAATAATATTACGTGATGAAATAGGGCATGTTGCGATTGGCTCGCATTGGTTTAAATATTGCTGTGAATTAAAAAAGCTAGAGCCTGAGAAAACCTTTCGAGATTTACTCATCGAATATATGGGTCGTGGCCCTAATGGCCCCTTACACGAAGAAGCTCGCTTGCAAGCCGGCTTTAGCCAAAATGAAATCGATGAGCTTTTGAAAATGGTTTGAACAACACATATTTTTAATCGCTTATTTTAAACATAGCAACTTAAATTACAAATCATGTTTAAATAATTGATAAGTAGTTAAATAATCAGATAAATTGTTAGATTATTTGCATGAATGGTAAGGAGAATATTGATAACATCGGGTATACTTGCATCACAATTAAAATACCCAAGCTTGGTTAGATGAGTATTTTTCAAAAAAAATAAACGAATATAAAAACAGTCAGAGAATATTTATGAGTCCTGAAAGAGTCATTCTGAACGCTAAATCGCCACTGATTAATACACCTGCATGGCTTGCTCTGGTAGATCATTTTGAACGTGTTAAAAAAGTCCATATGGTGGATCTTTTTGATCAAGACCCTGAGCGTTTTGAACGATACTCACTCGAGTTTAATGACATGTTATTAGACTATTCTAAAAACCGTGTTACAGATGTTACGATGCAATTATTGTTTGATCTAGCTAGACAAGCTGGTGTCGAAAAATGGCGCGATAAGATGTTTGCTGGGGAGAAGATAAATAATACTGAAGGACGTGCGGTCCTTCATACCGCCTTACGTAACAGATCTGATAAGCCAGTTTTCGTTGATGATGAGAACGTGATGCCGCTCATTGATACTGAATTAGAAAAGATGAGAGCTTTTTCTGACAAAGTACGAAAAGGTGACTGGATTGGTTATGCAGGCTTGCCTATCACTAATATAGTGAATATTGGTATTGGAGGTTCTGATCTTGGACCAAACATGGTTTGTAGAGCCTTAGAACCTTATTCTCATAAGAGTTTGCGCGTACACTTCATTTCAAATGTTGATTCTTCGCATATTGAACAACTACTTCGTCGACTCCGTCCTGAAACAACCTTATTTATTGTCGCTTCAAAAACTTTCACGACTCAAGAAACACTAACCAACGCCGAGACCGCAAAAAAATGGTTTCTAGAAGGTGCTGGTCGTGCAACTGAAGATGATATTGCAAAACATTTTGTAGCGGTATCTACAAACCAAGAGAAAGTAAAAGCTTTTGGCATCGACACTAAAAATATGTTCCGTTTTTGGGATTGGGTAGGTGGGCGTTATTCGCTTTGGTCTTCGGTCGGATTAGCCAGTGCGATTTATGTTGGCATGGATAACTTCATCGAAATGCTTGAAGGCGCGCATGAGATGGATCAGCATTTTCAAGAAACGCCACTAGATCAAAATCTTCCCGTTATTCTCGCGATGTTGGGTATTTGGTATGGTAACTTTTTTGATGCCGAATCTAGTGCGATATTACCTTATGATCATAATTTACGTATGTTGCCAGCTTATCTCGAGCAGGCTGATATGGAAAGTAACGGTAAATCAGTAGACCGCGAAGGTCGCCAAGCAACATATTCAACAGGTAAGATTATTTGGGGTGCCGAGGGTATTAATGGGCAGCATGCTTTTTACCAATTACTTCACCAAGGTACGCGCCTGATTCCAACTGACTTTATTGCTTCAGTACAATCTCACGGTAATCATGAAAATCATTCCCAAATTTTAGCCTCTAACTTCCTAGCTCAAACCGAAGCTTTGATGAAAGGACGTGATATGGAAGAAACGCGTAAACAACTTGCTGAGGCGAATATTGAATTGCACAAAGCTGAGAATCGCTTACCACATATGATTTTTGGTGGGAACCAGCCGAGTAATTCAATAGTTATTAAAAAACTCACACCACGAGCTTTGGGTTCACTATTAGCGATGTACGAACATAAAATTTTTGTTCAAGGAATTGTCTGGAACCTAAATTCTTATGATCAGTGGGGTGTTGAATTAGGTAAAAAACTCGCCAATGATATCTTGGATGAATTAGAAAGTGATGACGATTTGTTTGAACATGATAGTTCTACGAAAGGCTTGCTGGATTGGTTTAGAGCAAGCTTAAAAAAACCTAAACAATAAACTCAAACAGAGCTAAAATTTAACTCTGTTTGTTGACAGTGGTAGAAAGATGGGGGGTGTCCATCTAATCCTTTAACATAATCTATTTAACTCTCATTCCTGGCACAGCGCCATCATCAGGATTTAATACGTAAATATCTTTACCACCAGGTCCTGCGGCTAATACCATACCTTCTGACATGCCAAAGCGCATTTTACGTGGAGCAAGATTAGCTACCATTACGGTCATTTTACCGATTAACTGTTCTGGCTCGTAAGCTGACTTAATTCCAGCAAAGACATTACGTTGACCATTTTCGTCACCTAAATCAAGAGTCAGTTGCAAGAGCTTATCTGCACCTTCTACATGCTTAGCATTTAAGATTTTAACTACACGTAAATCTATTTTAGCAAAGTCATCGAATTCGATAGTTGGACTGATTGGGTCTGAATATTTTGATAATTCTGACTTTTCTTCTTTTTTATTTCCGCCTTGTAAAGCCGCTGCTTCATCGAGTAATATTTTATTAGCTGCTAACATCCCATCTATTTTATCTTCTTCGATGCGAGTCATGAGTGCTTTAAATTTGTTAATTTCAGTGCCAAATAATGGCTCTGAAACTGAACTCCAGTGTAATTCACCTGCATTCAAAAACAATTCTGATTTTGCTGCGAGTTCAGGTAAAACTGGTTTGAGATAAGTGATAATCGCACGGAACATGTTAATGCCTTGCGAACAGACGTCCTGAACCTCTTGTTGCCTGTTTTCGTCTTTGGCTAATACCCAAGGCTGTTTTTCATCAACGTATTGGTTGGCTAAATCCGCAAGTGCCATAATTTCGCGCATGGCTTTACTGTAACGACGACTTTCATAAGCTTCTGCAATTGATTCACTGGCTTCTGTAAATTTTGCATAAAGCGCTTCATCGGCTAAGTTATCAGATAGCTTGCCATCGAATTTTTTACTAATAAAACCAGCGCAACGTGAAGCGATATTCACTACCTTTCCGACTAAATCACTATTGATACGTTGTTGGAAATCTTTAAGGTTTAAATCGATATCTTCAACTGTATTGCTTAATTTTGCCGCATAGTAATAACGTAAAGGCTCAGCAGGTAAATGATCCAAAAATACACGAGCTTGAATGAAAGTGCCGCGTGACTTTGACATCTTTTGGCCGTTCACATTCAGGAAACCATGACAGAAAACGGCGGTCGGTAAGCGCATATCTGCAGATTTTAAAACCGCAGGCCAGAATAGAGTATGGAAGTAGGCAATATCTTTACCGATGAAATGATAAAGCTCTGTATCATTCTCACCATTTGCATCATTCTTCCAATATTCATCAAAATTCACATCCACATCAGGACGATCACAATAGTTTTTAAATGATGCAATATAGCCAATTGGCGCATCTAGCCAAACATAAAAATACTTATCTTCGGTGCCTGGGATTTTAAAACCCCAGTAAGGCGCATCGCGTGAAATATCCCAATCATTGAGGCCGTCATCCAACCATTCATTCATTTTGTTAGCGATTTCTTTTTGAACCGCTCCGCCATTTACCCATTCTTTAAGGAAATCAGCATAATCACTGACTTTAAAGAAATAATGTTCGCTGTCCTTTTCGATTGGTGTCGCACCAGTTACAACCGAATACGGATTTTTAACTTCAGTGGTTGAATATGTCGCTCCACAAGATTCACAGTTATCACCGTATTGATCAGCAGTCCCACATTTAGGGCATTCGCCTTTGATAAAGCGATCCGGTAAAAACATATTCGCTTCAGGGTCGTAAGCTTGTTTAATAGTTTTAGTCGAGATATTACCTTTGGCTTTGGCGGCTAAATAAATCTGTTCAGAGAAGTGTTTGTTTTCTTCTGAGTGCGTGCTGTGAAAGTTGTCATACGAAATCAGGAAGTCATCAAAATCTTGTTGATGCTCTGCCTTCATTTTATCGATCAATTCTTGTGGTTCGATACCTTCTTGTTGCGCACGTAACATAATCGGTGTGCCGTGTGCATCATCAGCCCAAGCATAGATACAACTATTGCCACGTAAACGCTGAAAACGCGCCCAAATATCGGCTTGGATATATTCCACCATATGGCCTAAATGGATAGGTCCATTAGCATAGGGAAGGGCACTGGTGATAAGAATTTTACGTGGTTTTACAGCCTGATTCATAACGCTTTATTTCGTACAAATAAAGAAGTGTAAACTAACAGACTGTTGCTAGAATCGCTAGTGTGGATTATCGACAGCTTTGTAATAATATGTTTTTCTCAGCGTAGTCTTGAATAAGACTTTATTTAACTTTTCATTGGCAGTGTTTATGCAAAATCGTCGTTTATTATTTACTGTAATAATTAAGTTACTAGTGATTTCAGGTTTATTATTGCTTGTTGTGGTGCTATTTAATTCTTTATTTGTAAAGACCGTCAGTGTTCCCCGAAACTTGAATGATGTACTTCCATTAGTGGAATTAGAAATAGCTGAAATGAGAAAGGGCGAAATCAGGAAAACCCGTTGGAATAATAAGGAAGTAGCGATATTGCTTAGGCAGTTTCCTGAGAGATTAACTCAAGAACTGACCCAACAATCAACGGAATCAACAAAAGAAGATATTCACCCTTCAATAAAACAGCAAATACGTTCCAAAAAAATAGAATATTTTGTGTTCTTTAATACGGGTGATTCTAGAAATTGTCCTTTGTATCACAGCGGCGGTGAATTCAAAGACGTTTGTAGTTCTAACAGATTTAATGAGATGGGCCGAGATTTAAATGTTAAGCAGCAGGGTCATATGATTGAGATTCCGCCTCATTATTTTAAACACAATGTGGTAGTTTTTGGTAAGTGGCAAGTTGAATAAAATACTTTTACTAATTCTGATATTTTTAATAACTCACTGATAAGAAATAAGTTCAAAAATAAAAAATAAAAAGAGAACTCCATACTTTTATAGTGTTTTCCTTTAACATAGAAATATTATTGCATACCGACCGGTATGTATGTAATTATTCTACACATGAAATTTACGTCTTATTTAACCGAAGATTCAAAAAAATGGTGGCATTTATGGAGCTGCGAATCTTTGTGTCCAAAGATAAATAAAGAAATCAAAGCAGAAAAAATTTCAGATAAAAGTGAAGATACTCGTACTAATATTTTACTTGCTGCATTTAATGAAACTTATCATCGTGGTTTTCAAGCTGCAAGTTTAAGCAATATATTAAAAAATACAGGTGCCACTAAAGGTGCTTTGTATCATCATTTTGATAATAAATTAGAGTTGGGCTATGCGGTTCTTGATGAAGTTATTCGCGACACAATGTATTCAAGCTATATAGAGCCTTTAAATAATTCTAATGATCCGATAACAACGCTAAGAGATATTCTTCTGCGTTCAGGTGCTTCAATGACCGAAGAAGATGTGAATTTAGGTTGTCCGTTAAATAATTTAGCTCAAGAAATGTCACCGATTGATGACGGCTTTAGGGATCGCATTGCTTTACTTTACCTAGAATGGCAAGACTCAATAGAAGCTGCCTTTAACAGAGGTAAAGAGAAAGGAACCGTAATACATTCAGTTGATGCAAAAGAAACGGCATTGCTGTTTATAGCAACGCTTCAAGGTTGTATGGGTTTTGCGAAAAGTGTTCAGAAACTTGATGCTTTGATGAGTTGTGGTCAGGGCTTAATAGATCGATTAGAATCCCTAAGACCATTAAAGTAATTTATAGGTAAGTGAATAAATGATAAACGAAAAAATCAAAAGCTATGCTCACGGAGTCACTAAGTTCGGTTGGTTAATCACCATCCTGACTCTAGTTTTTGTGTTGTTAGCGGGAATGGGTGGCAAAAACTTATTCTTTAATAATGACTATCGCATCTTCTTTTCTCCTGAAGATCCCCGTTTACAAGCCTTTGAAAATCTTCAGAATACTTATACTAAAAATGACAATGTACTGATTGTCTTAGCGCCTAAAGACGGTGTAGTGTTTAAAACGGGCACTTTAACTGCTGTTGAAGATCTGACAGAACGCGCTTGGCAAACACCATATTCGATGCGAGTAGATTCTCTATCTAACTATCAATACAGTGAATCGGTAGAAGACGATATGTCGGTGGGCGATTTATATGAAGATGCCAAATCACTGAACGCCGAAGGCATCCAAAGAATTAAGTCCATAGTCCTTTCTGAACCTTTGCTAGTGCATCGATTGATCTCTGAAAAAGCGCATGTGACTGCTTTGAATATAACCATGGAATTTCCACCTCAAGTTGAAAATGACAAAGGAGAGATGGTTGCAGCAGATCCTACTCAACAGGGTATGGAAGTGGTTGCGTCGGTGCGCGCGCTGCAAGACTATGTGAAACAAACCTATCCTGATCTAGAAGTATATTTATCGGGTATTGTGATGATGAATAATGCCTTCGGTGAGGCTACTATTTATGACATGTCACACCTGTTGCCGTTGGCTATCTTATTAATTTTGGTTATGGTGTTTTTGTTACTACGAAGTATTACAGGCACAGTGATTACGTTCATAGTGATCGTTTTTTCGGTAGCCACTGCCTTTGGTTTAGCTGGTTGGATAGGGATTGAATTATCTTCTCCGGTAATGTCAGCTCCCATAATTATTCTGACTTTAGCGGTTGCTGACTGTGTGCATATTCTCTCAACCTGGTTGACTGAAATGCGCAATGGTTCGGATAAAAAATCTGCGATGCAGGAAAGTTTACGCGTCAATTTTATGCCGGTTTTTCTGACTTCAATTACTACTGCGATCGGTTTTCTTTCATTAAATAGTAGTGATTCACCACCATTCGGTGATTTGGGTAATGTTGCTGCCATTGGTGTGATGGTTGCTTTTGTTTTATCTATTACACTTATGCCTGCACTTGCTTCTATTTTGCCTGTTTCAGTAAAACATCGGGAAACAAAAACGCTAAAAGTAATGAGTTCTTTGGCAGATTGGGTTATTGCGAAACAGAAGTCTTTATTATTAGGTGGAGGAATACTGGCAATTGTTTTAATCGCTTTAATCCCACGCAATGAACTTAACGATGTCTTTGTTGAATATTTTGACGAGCGTATTGAATTTAGAACGGATACTGATTTTATCGTTGAGAATTTAACCGGTATTTATTTCGTCGATTATTCAATAGAGACCAAAGAATCTGGTGATATTTCTGAGCCTAAGGTGCTTGCTGATATTAAAAAATTCAAAGATTGGCTAGAAACTCAGCCTGAAGTAATCCATGTTAATTCTGTCACCGATACTTTCACTCGTCTTAATAAAAATATGCATGGTGATGATGAAGGATTTTATAAATTACCAGAATCTCGCGAGCTCGCTGCACAATATTTATTACTTTATGAGATGTCATTACCCTTTGGTTTAGATTTAAATAATCAAATTGATATTGATAAAAAAAGCACTCGTGTCAGCGTAACTCTGGAGACTTTATCGACGAAAAAAATACTGGCCTTTGAGCAGCGAGTTGACCAGTGGATGCTGCAAAATATCCCAGAGCTTCAAACTATCGGAGCAAGTCCCAGTATTATGTTTGCGCATATTGGTATGAAAAACATTATTTCGATGCTAACCGGCACAACTATCGCATTAATTCTGATTTCATTGATTTTAGTATTAGCACTAAAGTCATGGCGTTATGGTTTATTAAGTTTAATTCCTAATCTGGTACCAGCTGGTATCGCATTTGGTCTTTGGTCTTTAATTGATGGTGAGATAGGCCTTGCTTTATCTGTAGTAACGGCAATGACTCTGGGTATTGTTGTCGACGATACCATCCATTTTTTGAGTAAATATTTACGCGCTCGACGCGAGAAGGGTTTAGGAGCAGAAGACGCTGTGCGTTATGCTTTTTCTACTGTAGGTGTCGCCTTATGGGTAACTTCTGCGGCCTTAATCGTAGGCTTTTTAGTGCTTTCTACCTCATCATTTAAGTTAAATTCAGGTATGGGTTTATTAACGGCGATTGTTATTGCAATCGCATTGATTGTTGATTTCTTCTTATTGCCCCCATTATTAATAAAGTTAGATAATTGGTTGAGCAAAGATAATAAGAAGGCAAAATCAGGTATGACAAATTAATCAGCCTTTGATCTATTTTTTCGCATTATGCTGAACGCTTTTAAAGTAAATGTGTCTTATTAACTAACAGCCTATCATTGTGAATAGTGGTAGCTTTATGAAATTGAATATTTTTGGAGAAAACATGAAGCGTAGAATAATATTGGCATCGATGATTTTGCTAAGCTCATCAGTATGTATTAACACGGCTTTTGCAGAAACATCTGCTGAGAAAGGCTTAAGAATTGCTAATGAAGCAGATGCTAGCGATACAGGTTTTGCTGACTTTACCGCAAATATGGTGATGACCTTAAAGAACCGTGCCGGTAAAACAAGTGAACGTATTATTCGGATTAAAACACTCGAAGGGAAGAGTGACGGTGATAAGTCATTGTCATTGTTTGATCAGCCTGCTGATGTTAAAGGCACGGCTATGTTGACCTTTTCACATGGTTTAAAAGCAGATGATCAATGGTTGTATTTACCGGCATTGAAGCGTGTTAAACGCATAAATTCGCGCAACAAATCAGGCCCTTTCATGGGTAGCGAATTTGCTTTTGAAGATATCAGCTCGCAAGAAGTAGAAAAGTATAAATATAATTATTTGCGTGAAGAAGCCTGTGGCGAGGGCAATAAATGGAAATGTCACGTAATCGAGCGCGTACCAGCTTATAAATATTCTGGTTATACCAAGCAAGTCGCATGGATTGACACTAAAGAATACCGCTCAGCTAAAATCATGTTTTATGATCGTAAAAATGCATTGTTAAAGACATTGGTTCAAAACCAGTTTAAAGAATATGCAGGTAAACATTGGCGTCCAGCTATGATGAGTATGCAAAATCATCAGTCGGGTAAAAGCACTATACTGCAATACACTAACTATAAGTTTAAGACAGGTTTGTCGCAGAGAGACTTTAACAAAAAGTCCTTAGCTAGATAAAAGCCTTTTCTAGAGAAACCATTATTTAGAGAAAATCCTAAGCTGGATAATGGTTTCTTAACTCGCTAAAATACTACCAATACAATCTAATTTGTAAAAACGTAGGGTGACTCAGTAGTGTTGCAATTAAAAATCCCACCACCTCTTTATGCTATAAGTGTTGCGTTGATTATGTGGTTACTCAGTCGTTACTTTCCTGTAACACAGATAATCACGTCTCCATGGAATAATTTGGGTATTGTAATTATGTTATTGGCAGGTCTCTCGGATTTGTCATCCTTGTATTTATTCTTCAAAAAACGTACCACACCAAACCCTATGAAACCCGAGTTTACAACGGGTTTAGTCACTAATGGCTTATATAAAATCAGTCGTAATCCGATGTATTTGGGTATGTTGATAATTTTGTTTGGATTTGCTATTTATCTTGGTAACTTAACTGCATTTTTGGTATTACCCGTGTTTTATATTGTGATTACCGAAATGCAGATAAAACCAGAAGAGCATATCTTGGAAAATAAATTCGGTGAAGAATATTTATCTTATAAGAATAAGGTTAGAAGATGGCTATGAAGCAAAACTATATGAATAAAACTGTGCAGTACTTATCAAATGTTGTATCCATTAGTCTCCTTACTTTGGTGTCAATGAATGCCTCTGCTGAGAATAAGTTCATGGATAACGTCTCAGGTAATGTAGCCATAGAAGGGCGTCTATTCACTAGTGATCCTGAATTTGAAGAACAGTCAAATAGTGGGGGGGTGTCTTTTAGTATATCTCCTGAATACAAATACCGTTCTGAGGATGATAGAGCGCAATTTACGTTTAATCCTTTTTATCGTTGGGATGAGGTAGATAAAGAACGCACTCATGGTGATATTCGCCAATTAGATTATGTTGTTGGCAAAGATGACTGGGAATTCCAAGTCGGCATAGGTAAGAAATTTTGGGGTGTAACCGAGTCTCAACATTTGGTTGATGTCATCAATCAGACAGATGGCGTTGAAGGTATTGATGGCGAAGATAAACTAGGCCAGCCTTTATTGAGATTCAGTAAGTTAAGCGACAATGGCTCGATTGATTTTTTTGTATTGCCGTATTTCCGTGAGAGAACCTTTGCTGGAGCAAAAGGGCGCTTACGTTTTCCGCTCGTAGTAGATACCGATAACTCAACTTTCGAATCAAAATCAGAAGAAGAACATATAGACTATGCCTTACGTATTTCAGAATCACTGGATGAGTTTGATGTTGGCTTTAGTGTTTTTGATGGTACATCGCGTGAACCTTTGTTAACCCCAGGTCTAAAAAATGGAGCACCAGTGCTGATTCCATATTACCCATTGATTCGTCAATACGGCTTGGATTTACAATACACCGGTGAGAGTATTATCTGGAAGTTAGAAGCGATTCATCGTGAGCCGAATTCAAGCGCTTCGGGATTCGACGACTATAGTGCTGCTGTGGGGGGCTTTGAATATACGCTTCCTGCTATTACTGAGGCAGGTGCTGAGCTGGGCTTATTGGCAGAATATCATCGAGATTCTCGTGGTGAAACTACTGGTGTAGCATTCCAAAACGATGTGTTTGTAGGAGCACGATTGGCACTTAATGATGAAGACAGCAGCGAAGTACTCGCAGGCGCATTTATTGATCTAGATAATTCTAGTAAGAGCTTACGAGTAGAAGGAAGTAGACGTTTAGGAAAAGGTTTCAAACTAAATGTTGAAGCTCAGGTCTTTACTGATATTGATGCTAATGATCCTTTACAAAGCTTTGCTCAGGATGATTTTATTAAAGTTGAATTACAGAAGTTCTTTTAATATTAGAATAATAGTAAAACAACCAAAAAGGTGGGGGGTGTCTTTTTAAAGACACCCCCCACCTTTTTGGCACTATTTACCAAAAGATTTTAAGTTATAACGATCTAAGCTATTTATTCTGACGATTATCAATTAAATCATTAACAACTGAAGGATCAGCCAAGGTCGAAGTATCACCTAACTCGTCAATCTCATTAACCGAAATCTTACGAAGAATACGACGCATTATTTTGCCAGAGCGTGTCTTAGGTAATCCTGGTGCCCATTGAATAATATTCACTTTAGCAATCGGCCCAATCTCAGTTCTAACTAGTTTAACCAATTCAGCTTTCAGCTCATCTGTACCAACTTCACCGCCCATTAACGTGACATAGGCATAGATACCTTGGCCAGTAATCTCATGCGGATACCCGACAACTGCTGCTTCAGCGACTTGAGGATGTAACACTAAACCAGACTCAATTTCAGCAGTACCTAATCTATGGCCTGAGATATTCAATACATCATCCACGCGGCCTGTAATCCAGTAATCGCCATCTTCGTCACGGCGTGCGCCGTCACCCGTAAAGTAATAGCCTTTGAACATTGAGAAGTAGGTTTCATAAAAGCGATCATGATTACCATAAAGAGAACGCATCATCGATGGCCAAGGTTGTTTCATGGCTAAATTTCCTGCTGCAGGGTTGCCGTGAATTTCATTACCTTCATCATCTAACAATACTGGGTCGCAACCAAAGAATGGCGCCATCGCAGAACCGGGTTTAAGGTCGTGAACCCCAGGAAGAGGTGTCATTAAATGCGCGCCAGTTTCTGTTTGCCACCAAGTATCAACAATAGGGCAGTTGTCATTACCAATCACGCGGTTATACCATTCCCATGCTTCTGGGTTAATTGGCTCGCCAACAGTTCCTAGCAACCGCAATGATTTACGTGAGGTTTTGTTGACGAAATCATCACCCGCGGCCATAAGTGCACGAATCGCTGTAGGTGCTGTATAGAAAGTAGCTACATTGTGCTTATCTATAACATCCCAGAAACGCGAAGCATCAGGGTAGGTTGGAATACCTTCAAACATCAAAGTCGTTGCGCCATTACATAACGGGCCGTAAACGATATAAGTATGACCCGTTACCCAGCCAACGTCTGCCGTACACCAGTAAACTTCGCCATCTTTGTAATCAAAAACTAGCTTATGTGTCATCGCGGCTTGTACTAAATAACCGCCGGTGGTGTGCAAAACGCCTTTAGGAGTACCGGTTGAACCAGAAGTATAAAGAATGAATAAAGGATCTTCAGCACTCATTTCTTCCGCAGGGCAATCAGTACTTGCAGCATCAACAGCTTCGCCATACCAAACATCACGATCATCATTCCATTCGACAGGATCACCACCGCGTTTAACTACGATGCAGGTATGTACATTAGGACAACCTTCAAGCGCTTTATCAGCATTCGTCTTAAGTGGCACTTTCTTGCCGCCACGCATAGATTGGTCAGCAGTAATTACCACTTGGCAATCAGAATCTAAAATACGACTTTTAAGCGCATCAGGTGAGAAGCCACCAAAAACGATTGAATGAACAGCACCAATTCGGGTACAAGCCAGCATTGCAATTGATGCTTCAGGAATCATCGGCATATAAAGTGACACACGATCACCTTTCTTAACACCACGTGATTTTAGTACATTTGAGAATTGGCAGACTTCTGCATGCAATTCTTTATAGGAAATATGACGATCTTCTTCAGGGTTGTCGCCTTCCCAGATGATTGCAGTTTGATCGCCGCGGGTTTCTAAATGTTTATCTAAACAGTTATATGAAACATTAAGCGTAGCCCCTTTAAACCATTCGATATGAAGGTCGGCTTGATCAAAACTCCAATCGGTGACTTTATCCCATGGCTTAAACCAGGATACATATTCACTCGCTTGTTTAGCCCAAAATGATTCAGGATCATCAATTGATTGCTTATACATTTCAGCATATTGAGTGGCATTAATATTCGCCTGTGCTGCAAATGCAGCAGATACTGGATGTTTCACAGTAGACATAAACTACCTCCTATCGGTTAGAATTATATTTAATTACACAAAATTTATTAACACTATAAAACTGTTTTTATTTTGCAGAGTTCTATAGCTAATATTATGCAAATCATAATAAAACTTATAATGTTATAATTAGAGGGAACTTAGCAAGCATATTAACCGTCTTTTCTTTGATATTGATTATTATAATTTGCGATATACCTTAAAAATAAAAGGGATATAGATTGGGCTTGTATAAAACTATTTAATACTAATATTAATAATAGGAATTTCTTCTACGTTAACCATTTTCATGGCGTTTGTTATTTCTACTATAGCTAGGCACACTGGCTAAATATAGAGCAATTGTTTTATAAAGCGTTAGAAAGTTTTTATATTTAAGGTGAGTTAAATAAAAATAAAAGATAACGAGAATAGGATTGTTACGGTAACAGTTCAATTGATACTAGGGAAACCTGCTTAAAAGACTATTATGGGAGCCATAGTTAAAACTTATTAACATCTAAATTAAACATATTTACGTATTAGCGATATTCCCTATGGGATTGTGGTTGTTTGGATAATGCTGTTTTCCTAGTTTAATATTATTCATAAGTTATGTGAATAATTGTTATATTTTAAACTAATCAGTCCAATTGCATTTAAACGTAATTTATTAAATTGTTTTTTGATAAAATCAAAAGGTATAAAAATGTCAGACAGAAGATTACAGGTGTTTCATGCAGTAGCGAGGTTGCTTAGTTTTACCAAAGCAGCTGAAGTTCTACACATGACTCAGCCGGCGGTGACGTTTCAAATTCGTCAATTAGAAGAACAGTTCGATACACGATTATTTGATCGTGCGCATAATCGCGTAAGTTTAACCGAAGCAGGTCATGTAGCTTTTGAGTACGCAGAAGTTATTTTTGAGAAATATTCAGAACTAGAAAATGCAATTCGTGAGATTACGGGAAATATCAGTGGTTCACTTACCTTAGGTGCATCGACGACCATTTCAGAATATATGTTACCGGCACTATTAGGTGACTTTAATTCTAAAAACCCAGAAGTATTATTACGTTTACGCGTATCAAATACAGAAGGTATCGTATCAATGGTTGAGAATAACGTCATTGATCTTGGTGTTGTTGAAGGTCCAGTTACTAATAAGAACTTATTAGTTGAAGTATGTCGAAAAGATGACCTTGTAGTAGTGGTTCCACCTGATCATCCTTTGGCAGATTTGGAATCAGTCACTGTTGAGCAAATGTTGGAATATCCTTTCATTTGTCGAGAAGAAGGTTCTGGTACACGAGACGTAATTACTGAACATTTAAAAGAACAAGGTGTTAGCAAGCATGCCTTAAAAGCGTGTTTAGAACTTGGAAGTCCAGAAGCGATTAAAGGTGCTATTCAAGCAGGTATGGGTGTTTCTGTATTATCTAGTGTGAGTTTAGCTAAAGAAATTAAATTGGGTATCCTCAAAACTGTTCCATTAAATCCGCCGTTAAGTAGAGAGTTTTCTTTTGTTCGCCAAAGACAGAAGTTTAGAGTTCGTACGATGGAAGAGCTGCTTGAATTTGCACGTGAGTATTGTAAGAATACAAACAGCGCTAAAGATGAAAAAGCAGCTTGAATATTACGATACGATAGTAAGAACACTGTTTAAACAATTCTAAACAGTTATATAGACATAAAAAAACGGAGCCTATGCTCCGTTTTTTTATGTCTGAATTTTTATCTTTAGCGTAATATTAAATATCTGAGGTGAGTTAGCGGTAAATGAATTAATATATAAAATAACTTTAGATGATGGTCACTTTTTTATGCCATGTTTCTTGTATAAAACTCTTTTAAACAATAATAACCAGATGCTCGAATATTTATGTTAAAACTTCTCAACGATTGGTACCAAAAACACTTCAATGATCCTCAAGTCGCTATTTTGGCTTTGTTGTTATTTATTGGCACTATGCTGCTCTACTTTTTCGGGGGGGTTCTTGCTCCTTTGCTTGCGGCGGTTATGATCGCTTATTTGTTAGACGGTGCGGTGTCTCTGTTACATAGAAAAGGTTTCCCTAACTTAATTGCTATACTGATTACTTATAGTATTTTCATCATAGCTTTATTGGTTGTGCTATTTATTCTTGCTCCATTGTTAGTCCAACAAACTACTCAGTTTGTACTAGAAGTACCTAAAATGCTGGCTCAAGGTCAAGCGTTGCTTATGCAGCTGCCTGAA
This sequence comes from Cocleimonas sp., assembly GCA_036960615.1. GTDB lineage: Bacteria > Pseudomonadota > Gammaproteobacteria > Thiotrichales > Thiotrichaceae > Cocleimonas. Next base: position 35,008 of record JBALXO010000030.1, read on the forward strand.
AAATATCCGACTGTGATTTCAGCGCAGCAGGTGAGTGATATATTGATCGAAATTCGGATTCAAATTACTGATTTATCACAAGCTATAGTGACATTTTCATTATCATCAGTTTCAGATTTATTGACCTTTATGGTTTATTTGGTGGTTGTACCTTTGTTGATTTTCTTTTTTCTTAAAGATAAAGAAAAAATTATTAAGTGGTTTGGTGTTTTTTTGCCGAGTGACAGAAGATTAGTATCGCAAGTTTGGAATGAAATGAACGGCAAGATAGCCGGTTATGTACGTGGTAAGTTTTTAGAAATCGTATTGGTCTGGGTTGTTAGTTATTTAACTTTCTTCTCCTTTGGCCTTAACTTCGCGGTACTGCTTTCGTTTTCTGTAGGTATTTCGGTATTAATTCCTTATGTTGGTGCGGCTATTGTTACTTTACCCGTGGCAATCGTGGCTTATTTCCAATGGGGTTATTCATATGAAATGCTCTATGTTGTACTTGCCTATATGGTGATTCAATTTTTGGATGGAAATTTGTTGGTTCCTCTATTATTTTCAGAAATGGTAAATTTACATCCTTCTGCAATCATAGTAGCGGTTTTGTTGTTTGGTGGTTTATGGGGTGTTCTAGGGGTATTTTTTGCTATCCCATTAGCTACTTTGGTTCATGCTGTAATCAATTCATGGCCAAAAGATGCCATTGCATCTGAGATAACTGATGGCTGATGTTTTTACCTTAAATCTATCGAATGGTCTGCAGTACTCTTATCAAATAGTACATTCAAAACGCGCAAAATATATTCGTATTAAGCTTTCTCAACAGGGTGATTTAAGCGTTACTCTACCTGCCTTTACTAAACTGAACTTAGCGCATGAATTTATTCATTCTAAAAGAGTTTGGATAGAGAAAAACTTATCAAAAGTCACCGCTCAAGCAACAAATACATTCCCTGAGTTTCTGGATTTAAAGCTGTTAGAGGAATCATGGAAAGTTGTATATAGTGAAAAACAAGACATGGGAACTCAAATATCCTCTGTTACAGATCTAAAGCTTAAACAACAATTCGATCAAACAATTGAAATCCAAGGTAATCCAAAACAGCTTAACGATTCAGCGCTTGTATCTAAAAGACTTAATCAGTGGTGTAGGAAAAAGGCGCAGAAAATATTTAATGTCATGCTGCAAGATTTGGCTGAACTGCATGGTTTTCACTATCAGCGTTTGAGTATACGGGCACAAAAAACACGCTGGGGAAGTTGTTCTCATCAAAAAAATATTAACTTAAACTGCAAATTATTATTTATGCCTGAAGAGGTGGTTAAATATGTGATGATCCATGAACTATGCCATACGATTGAAATGAATCATTCATCACGTTTTTGGGCCTTGGTTGAAGAATGTGATCCACAGTATCGAGCTCATAAAAAGCAGTTGAAAATATTAGGTAAAGAAATCGCCATCTAAACAAATTGTATTTATTGCTTTGAGTTAAATATTTTCGTAATACGAAGGAGAAAGTGTCAAAAAGGTAGGGGGTGTCTTTTTTAAACCCTTTTATCTAATAAAGTCTACCGTTCGTCTTCTCTGCTGATTAATAATACTAATTACCTGCCCTAAAAGGTAGAATGATTTTGTAAGTTGTATTTATAGGTAATCTATTTTCTGTAAATTCAAGTTACAACGTTTATATTTAGGAAATAATAAAAATTAGAACTTAAACCCGATTTTGTTTTTTTGAAATCAAGATTTAAAACGTTAAGGAAAACATCTAATAAAGGTTAGCAATGCTAATCGACCTTACATATTAACTATTTTACCAGTATTAGTATTTCGT
>JBALXO010000031.1:0-34852 GCA_036960615.1 Cocleimonas sp.
TAGAAATAATAATGATATGTTATATTATAACATATATACTTTGTTCACTATCGATACCCTTAAGGTTTTTTTAATTTGCACAACATGAAGACTAGACAAACATTTGCAAAATTAGCATTAGTCTTTATTTTACTGTATGCCCAGTACGGTTCGAGTGCGCATGCCTCAGTTCATGAGTTTCATGAGCATTCCCATTATTGTGAAATATTCGACTCTAACGGTAATCCGGAATATGCATTACCGCCAGCGTTCACTTTAGTAACCCTCTCATTTGATCCTATTCAAAATACGACCGTACCGTATATTATTGGTACTTTTTATAGACCTATACCGCAATCCCGTGGCCCTCCTTTTATTTTCTGATTTAATTCCTAAATTGCCTCTGTTCGATCGACGAACGTGAAGTGCAAACATTCGATAAAGACTTATAACGTGCATAGCTACGATTGTGTGTAGCGCACGAATTAAATTCAAGGAAATACCATGAACAAAACAATATTAGCAACTGCAGTTGCCAGCTTGCTGACGCCTGCCCTTTTTACAACATTGCATGCGAAAACGACAAATTATTCATCAGCTAGCCAGAACTCGGGTAACTGGAAAGGCAGCGTAATAATCGAAGGAAACTATATCGATAGAAGTAATACTGACGAACTCGAAATATCCGGTATGCCATCGGGCGGACATGCCCACGGCCTTGATGAAGGACTTCAATTCGGGCATAGCGAGCTGGTCGTTACTGGCAACATTAGTGACAGCATTAGCGCTCGTTTCACCGCAGCTATCATTCAAGCAGCTGAGGAGGAAGAAGATGGCATTGAAGCCGAACTCGAAGAGGCATTTATAGAAACTCAAGCGCTAGGTAATGGCTTAGGCTTAAAAGCAGGACGCTTTTTTAGCGATGTAGGTTATCTAAGTAGCAAGCACAATCACGAAGCTGACTTTGCTGATCAGCCTTTAATTTATGAAGGCATGTTTGGTGAGCACGCCATTGGCGATGGTTTACAACTCAACTATCTTGCGAATACCGATATGTTTTTACAGTTTGGAAGCGAATTGTTTTTTGACGAAGAATTCCCTTCTGGAAAAACCAAGGGAGCGATTAGTTCAGTGGCTCTTAACGCTAAGGTTGGAGGGGATATTGGCACCAACCACAGCTGGTTGGCAGGCATCGGGCATTGGCGTGCAGATAACATTACTGACCGTAGTGGCGGAGCACATGAACACGAAGGTGAAGCAGCCACTGAAACGCCTCGATTTTCTGGTGATAGCCAAATCAACACCATAAACGCTTTATACAAATGGGCGCCTAACGGCAATGCCAAAGAACGTAATTTGAAACTTCAAGCAGAGTACTTTCATCGTAAAGAAAAAGGACGTATCGATATGGTGGAAGCTGATGGATCCTTTGAAGAAACCACTAGTTACAACGGCACACAAAGTGGCTGGTATGCACAAGCTATTTATCAGTTTAGACCACAATGGAGAGTGGGTATAAGACATGATCATTTAAATATTAGTAATACAGGTTCTGATGAAGAAATATTGGAAGAAGCTGAATTGCTCTCATCTGGGCATACGCCTAAACGTAACAGCATCATGCTCGATTATAGCCCCCGCGAATACAGCCGTTTACGTTTACAGTTCAACCGCGATGAGCGATCTGAAAATAAGGATGATCAAATCATATTGCAATATATCCATAGTTTTGGCGCACATGGCGCTCATTCGTTTTAAGAAATCTTTAGCTAAAAAATACTAATAGAGCACTTTGCATGAGAATAGTGACGGACGTATTTCTCTCTGCTCATAACTTCTCGTCATAGCCTCATGCAAAGGTCTCGAATAAGGAAAACAACATGAAAAATTACATTACAGTATTAATTTTCACCTTTTTCGCATTGTTCGCTTCAACTGCCAGCGCCAATCTAAACATATTGGCCTGTGAGCCAGAATGGGCCGCACTAGCCAAAGAAATCGGGGGCAATAAAGTTAAGGTACATAGTGCAACTACAGCTCAACAAGATCCGCATCATATCGAAGCGCGACCTAGCCTAATTGCAAAAGCTAGACGTGCTGACATGCTGTTATGCACGGGTGCTGAGCTGGAAGTGGGTTGGTTACCATTATTAATTAAAAAATCATCTAATAGTAAAATACAAGAAGGAAAACCTGGGCACTTTATGGCAACAAATCACGTCCAGTTATTAGACAAACATGAGAAAGTGACTCGAAGTATGGGTGATGTACACGCAGCAGGTAACCCACATATCCAGACAGACCCACGAAAAATCCTGCAAGTTGCAGCAGCTCTAACAGCAAGAATGAAGCAGGTTGATTCTTCTCAGGCGAATCATTATCAACAAGGTTTCGATCAGTTCAAAGTAAAATGGCAACAAGCTATTCAGGGCTGGCAAAACAAAGCAAAAGCTCTTAGAGGAACCCATATAGTGGTGCATCATAAAAGCTGGATCTATCTGCAAGACTGGCTCGGGTTAAAAGAAGTTGCGACTCTGGAACCTAAACCGGGTATTCCACCTTCTACAAGTCATTTGTCTACTTTGCTTCAACAGCTAAAAAAGACGCCTGCAAAGATGGTGATTTATTCCTCTTATCAAAACCCCCGCTCTGCTAACTGGCTTGCCAATAAAACAGGGATTCCGGCAGTTAAAATTCCATCCACTGTTGGCGGTACGCCTGAGGCAAAAGATCTGTTTAGTTGGTTTGATGACATCACTAACCGTTTATTAAAGGCGAAAGGATAATGCTCGACTGGACACTTATTGGGCCTGGACTGGTTGCTGGGCTACTGGTTTTATTGACCCATGTTCCATTAGGCAGAATTGTGCTGCAACGAGGCATTATCTTTATTGATCTGGCGATTGCTCAAATCGCCGGATTAGGTGTCATTGCAGCGCACTCGCTTGGTTGGGAAGTCAATGGTTTCAAAGCCCAACTAGTCGCGTTGACAGCCGCTATAACAGGTGCTTTTTTATTGAGCCGAGCTGAGAAATTTATGGAACGCCAACAGGAAGCATTAATTGGTATCAGTTTCGTCCTGGCGGCAACCGCTGGATTGTTGTTATTAGCTCATAACCCACAAGGAGGGGAACATCTTCGCGACCTACTTATCGGCCAGATACTCTGGACAACATGGGAAGACCTGATTCCTCTTGCAATTATTAGTGTGATTTTCGCGCTGTTATTCTGGCGATTCCCGCAACTATTACGCCGAGAAACTTTCTATATTGTTTTTGCAATAATCATTACCTTTTCTGTTCAGGTCGTTGGGGTTTATCTGGTTTTCGCAAGCTTGGTCATTCCCGCATTTGCTTTATTTAGAGAAATGAATAAACCCTTATTAAAAGCATATGTGCTTGGAGTAATTGGTTATTTGACAGGCATGCTTTTATCGCTTTATTTTGATTTGCCAACAGGTGCAACCGTTGTATGGTCACTCGCTTTTATAGCGGCTTGTTATATGGTTATTGTAAGGATTAGCGAATCGTTTGATAGGCTCAATCGATAAGATTAAGCCTTATTTCTGGCATAAAATTAAACAAAACTTATGTTTTGTTTAATTACCAATAACTCCTTGTGAATCAATAGTTAAGACACTCCTTAGTTTTTATATTTAATAAATTCATAAGAAACTGTTCCACCGTCGCTAGTGACTTTATTGATTTCGATTTGGCTATCTTTTTTAAACACCGTAGCATCCATTTTAGGCACCCTAACTTCTTGGCCATTTTCTAATTGAACGATTATCGCGGAATCATAGCCATAACCTTCTGATGCTGGAATCTCATAAAGTGTTTTACCACTAAATAGTTCTCTCTGGTGATCTACTGGTTGTGGTGTAGAAATATATAGAATAAGTAATCCAAGAGCTATGGCAGCAACAACTAATAAAGGTTTGAGATATTTCTCTTTGAGTTCTTCATTTCTGAATTCACGATCCATTTGTTTTTTGTCCATTTAAAACCACACACTTAATTGATTTCTGTTAATAAAATAGCTTAGCTGATATATTTTTATTTTTAAATGTATATAGCTTGTTTTTATAGATATCAATGGTTTCGTAAGACTGAACTTACTCTAACTTTTAACTGTCTTAATAAAACTTACACTTTTTGTTCGCATCTATATCCATTAAATAAACGTTAGTAAACATTGAATAAAACTAACATTCGAAAAACTAGAGAATTATAAATAATGAATAAAACATTTAGCATTTTATTAACCTTTTTTGCTCTATTCACTACATCCGCGGCGATGGCTGATAAAACAGTATTAGCAGGCGGTTGTTTTTGGTGCATGGAGTCTGACTTTGAAAAGCTCAAAGGTGTTACTGATGTTGTTTCTGGTTTTAGTGGTGGAGAAGTAAAAAACCCTACCTATAGAGGCAACCATAAAGGTCACTACGAAGTTGTAGAAATTACTTATGATCCTAAGATCGTTAGTTACAAAGAGATTTTAGATCACTACTGGGTGAACATTGATCCATTCGATGCTCGAGGACAGTTTTGTGATAAAGGGGCTGAGTACCTTAGTGCTATTTTTGTAAATAACGAGAGTGAAAAGAAGATAGCCGAAGAATCTAAGAGATCGGTTGAAAAGCAATTTCCTTCAAGTGAAATTGTTACACCCATTTTAAGTTCAGCAACATTCTGGCCTATTAAAGGTAAAGAAATTCATCACCAGGATTATTACAAGAAGAGTCCGGTTAGATATAAATATTACAGATATGGTTGTGGACGAGACAAGCGCTTGAAAGAAATTTGGGGAGATAAAGCGACTGTCAAATAACGTTAGCAAACTGTGTACTTTTTAATACAGCAGGCTACATTTTAGCCTGCTGTTCAAAAAATGAAGCCCCAGTCGGTACTTCAGGAAATTCCATCTCGTATTCACTGCATCGCACGCGCGAAGTGAATTCACCTCTAACAATTTCTTCCATGTATTTGCTAGGAATATGGTTCACTTGCAGTGGATAAGAATCCTCAGCAATGTATTCGCAGATGAACAAGGTACGAGCTTCATCAGATAGGTTCGGCCCTGACCCATGTAATAGCGTCGAATGCATAAGGCATGCTGAACCTGCTGGGCCATAACACGGCACAACTTGTGATCGCTTCTCTTCCATTACTTCTGGCGCGACTGCACCTGTGTAAACACCATTATGCCAATGTGCATACATTGGCCCTTTATGCGTTCCCGGTACTACTTCTAGTGGGCCATTCTCTGGCGTAACATCATCTAGAAAAAACAATACGGTAATCATGTCCTCATTAGTACGAGGCTCGAATAAGAAATCTTGATGAAATTTAACCTGCGTGGCCGCACCTGGCTGTTTTGAATTTATCTTGGAATTATTGAATTTCAGATTAGGCCCAAGTAAATCTTCAACTGCATCTAATGCAGCGTTACTACGCATTACATCTAGATAGGTGTCAGAGATTTCAACAGGCGATGCTATACGTCTTAGCGCAGGTTTTTCCGCACTGTGCCCTGGTTCAATATCAAAACGCGCTCGATTGTCGTAAGTATTACCGTAAGGTTCTAAATGTTCTCGGCTCTCCTCTTTCCATTGTTCAAATTCGTTTCTCAGCTTGATTAGCATTTCTGATTCAAGTGCATTTTCCAATAATAGAAAACCATCGCGATTAAACTGTTCAATTTGAGTAGAAGATAAAAAGGACATGGCTTGGTAAACCTCTTTTCGATTGGTGTTGTTTACTCTAATTTAGTATAGAAAATAGATAAATGAGTAAATTATTCATATAAATGGTTTAAAAGACACCCCCACCTTATTCGATGTTTTCCTTATAAAGCTTAAAAACTATTGTCAATAGTTACTATAATTACTGCATCGATTTATAAGAAGGAATAACCTATATGTCATTTCAGACTATTGTTTCAGCAGAAGTGTTAGTACAGAACCTCGATAACTCGAACTGGGTGATTCTTGATTGCCGTGATTCATTAAAAGATAAAGAATGGGGATATAAATCCTATCTTGAAGGACATATTCCTAGCGCCAGTTATTGCTATTTATACGATGACTTTTCATCCCCTATTACACCAACTACGGGACGACACCCACTTCCTAAAGCTGATGAGTTAGCAAAAAAATTAGGGAACTGGGGAATTGATGAGAATACTCAAGTTGTGGTTTACGACGATATGAGTGGCGCTTTTGCTGGTCGTATGTGGTGGCAATTGAGAACGTTGGGTCATCAAAAGGTAGCCGTTTTAGATGGCGGTTTAAAATACTGGTTAGCGCAGAATAAACCACTGACTACAGAAATCGTTAACTCCCAACAAAGACAATTTTCTGTTGACTTCAATCCGGATCAACTCGTAACCGTTAACCAAGTCTCAAGAAACATTGATTCTGCAATCTTCAGTTTACTTGATGCCAGAGCGGCACCGAGATATCGAGGCGAGGTTGAGCCCATCGACCCTATTGCTGGACATGTGCCAAATGCATTGAATCGTGACTTCACTATGAATCTCGATGAAGATGGCTTATTTTTACCCGCAGAAGAATTAAAACAACAATTTCAATCCATTGTAGATGAAGCACCTAATCAACAAATTGTACATATGTGCGGTTCTGGCGTGACTGCTTGTCATAATATGTTAGCGATGGAGTTTGCAGGTTTAACTGGCTCTAAACTCTATCTTGGATCATGGAGTGAGTGGATTACTGATGCTTCCCGTCCTATTGTATCAACCGAAAGAAATGATGCATAAAATAATGAGTTAATACAGTGAGCTAGCTTGATATCTAAAATTTTAACCACATATTTAATATGGCAAGTATCCCATTAATAAATAGACTATAATTTAGACATGCCCTACCTTATTCAAAAAATCATCGGCTTTCTTTTGCTATCCGCTACGGTCGGATTAGTTTCGTTACAAGCCTTAATTCACGTTTTCTAGTCGTTTTTACATCACGAATGTAAACAGTAGAAGTACGTTTTAGAAAACACATTTAAACAAGAGTGCTACTTTAAAAAATAATGTCAAAAGCCACCCGATACGATCCCGAAAACAAAATACTCAATACGGTAAGAACAGGATTCAAAGGTCTGTTGTTATTTGTTATGCCGATGCCAGTGCTTTTTGCCGCTATCGTGCACTTGCTAAAAGGTAATATCACTTTAAGTATTACATCAGGTCTGTTATTTGCAGGCTTTATGATTGCTGCGGTTGTTGCTCGTCATGGTTTCAAACTTGAAAGTCGCTTTAAGCAAAAGAAATTTTCCAAAGCTCCCGGCACACCATTCAAATCTGTTGCGGCAATTATTCTCTCAGGCACTACCGCATTAACTGCATTTTTATTGACTAAATACGGTTTATTTGAAAGCGCCCTATTTGGCGCGGTTACGCTGATTGCTTTTTATATCGCTTATGGTGTTGATCCGCGCAAAGACAGAACTGGCGATATATCCCTTGGTGTTAATGCAGATGAGGTTTTCCAAGCATTAGAAGAAGCTGAATTGAAAATCGCTAGTATTGAAAGTTCACGTAAAGAAATCAAAAATATAGAATTTAACCGTCATCTAAAACTGATTATTGAAAAAGCACGTGGCATTCTCACCTTAATCGAAGAAGATCCAAAAGACTTATCGCGCGCTCGTCGATTCCTTAAAGTTTATTTAGATGGCACTGTTCGAGTAACAGAGAGTTATGCCAATACACAGAACAAATCGGCATCGACAGCAGCTTTAGATCAAAATTTTGCAGAAGTGCTTGAATCTATAGAAACTACCTTTGATGAACAGCATAGAAAACTTCTAGAAAATGATCAGTTTGATTTAGATGTAAAAATTGAAGTACTCAAAGCACAATTAAAAGGAATTTAGTCTACTCAGGTCGACTTCACCTTTCACACCACAACACCTACTGAAAAAGGAACATCTCCATGTCTGAAACCACAACTGAAATCGCTAATGATGTAGAACTCCTTCCTGGCACTGAAATTCTGGAATACCAAGCCATTTCAAATGAAATCATGCTGTATAAAGATGCCAACTCAAAAGATAAAAAGACCATTGATAGTCTTATCAAAAAAATAGACCTCGATGATAGCAATAGCATTATGGCCTTTGGTAGTGACGCCCAAGAAGAAATGAGTACCATTTCAGAGAGTATGTTGGAAGGTGTTCGAAATAAAGACCTTGGAAACGCAGGCGCGCCCTTAAACGACATGATTGCTACGATTCGTGGCTTTGATATTGACGAACTTAACCCGAATAGAAAGTTAGGCTTTTTCGCGCGTTTATTTGGTAAAGCGAAGCCAGTTTCACTTTTCCTTAGCAAATACGATGATGTACGTAAGCAGATTAATAACATCACGGATAAAATGGAAGTGCAGAAAACTCAGTTGCTCACCGACATTATTTCTTTAGATAAACTCTACGATGCGAACTTAGATTACTTCCACAATCTAGAATTATACATTGCTGCTGGTGATGAAAAGTTACTTCAACTTGATAACACTGAAATTCCAGTACTAGAAAAAATCGCGGCAAAAGAAACAGAGAACATGCTACATGCTCAAGCAGTACGTGACTTACGTGGCGTTCGTGACGACTTAGAGCGCCGTATTCATGATTTACGTTTAACGCGTCAAGTTGCTATGCAGAGTTTACCGAGTATTCGCTTGGTTCAAGAAAACGATAAAATGTTAATCAATAAAGTGAATTCAACATTGATTAATACCGTGCCTTTATGGAAAAACCAACTCGCTCAAGCAGTGACTATTTTCCGTATGAGCGACACCGCCGAAACAGTCAAGAAAGCGACTGACCTTACCAATGACTTACTCGAAAGCAATGCTGATAATCTACGTACTGCGAATGCAGAAGTACGCACGCAGATGGAACGCGGAGTATTTGATATCGAATCAGTTCGTAAAGCCAATACTCAGCTAATTGAAACTATCAACGATAGTTTGATGATTGCCGAGGAAGGTAAAGTAAAACGTGCGGAAGCTGCTAAAGAATTAGTTAGTATGGAAAGCGAATTACGTGAAGCATTAATTTCAGCGAAAGCACGCTCTGAAGGCCCAGCTAGCGAGGCGACGAAAGTACTTGAAGGTTGATAAGACAGGCTTCATAGTTAATTAAAAATTAGATTAATATTAAGGTTAAGACAAGGAAAATCAGTATGGGACTTTGGGATAAATTATTTGGTGAATTCGTCGATGTTATCGAATGGACAGATTCCAGCGTAGGTACCATGGTGTATCGTTTTCAACGCTACGGTAATGAAATCAAATTTGGCGCGAAACTCACGGTACGTGAATCTCAGGTAGCTGTGTTTGTAAGCGAAGGTGAAATTGCCGATGTTTTAGGCCCAGGTTTGTATGAGCTGGAAACTAAGAACCTCCCTATTCTATCTACCTTGCAACACTGGTATCACGGCTTTGAAAGCCCATTCAAGGCTGAAGTATATTTCTTTAATATGCGTCAGTTTGTCGATCTTAAATGGGGCACTAAAAACCCTATTATGATGCGTGATAAAGAATTCAGCATGGTGCGTTTACGTACCTTTGGCACTTACAATATTCGTATTAATGATCCAGCTAAATTCATTCGTGAAATCGTTGGTACAGATGGTCATTTTACGATTGACGAAATCAGTAGTCAGTTACGTAATCTTATTGTGACGCGCTACACCGATATTTTAGGCAGTTCAGATATTCCTGTATTAGATTTAGCAGGTAACCAAGGTCAGTTAGGTGAGTTACTCACTCAACGCATTGCCCCTGAGTTTAAAGATTACGGTTTAGAGTTAACTCAAATATTAGTGGAAAACATCTCACTTCCACCAGCAGTCGAAGAGGCTTTAGACAAACGTACCAGCATGGGCATGCTTGGCGATTTGAATAAATATATTCAATTCGGTGCTGCAGAATCTATGCAACTTGAAAATAGTGGTGGTGGCGCAGGCAGTGCTATCGAAATGGGCTTAGGTTTTGCGATGGCGAATAAAATGACACACGAGATGTCTGCTCCTCAATCACATGCAAATCCAACTGTGGTTGCAGCAACAACTCCGCCACCTCTACCTGACACTAACTGGCATGTAGCGATTGATCGTAAAAGTATGGGACCTTATGATTTGAATACTCTTCAAGAGCTGGCTAATGCGCGTCAAATTACCCCAGGCACTTTGGCTTGGATTGATGGTATGAGTAGCTGGGAAGCAATCGAAAATATCGAGCCGCTAACGGGTTTATTTGACGACGATGATGCTATTCCTCCTCGTTTACCGAACTGATTAATTACTAAATAAATAATAAAATGACACCCCCTACCTTTTTGGCACTTTCCAAATTGGCTGGGGGTTATACTGCTTTACTCACAATAATTATTAAGACTCAATATCAGTGAATACCCCTTCCGACAAAGATCAGGATTTTGATTGGCTCTTTACGCCATTAACACTTGCTGAGAAAAAAGATATTGAGGATGACCATGTTATCAGCCAAGCGCATTTTCCCTGTAAGAATTGTGGCTCTGATTTAGTATATTCACCCTCTTCACAGGACTTAGTTTGTCGCTCTTGCGCACATCATTATCAAGTCGACACTAAACCTGAACCAATCAAAGAATACGACTTCAATGAAGCCTTAAAAGAATTAGGTCGATTCAAACAGCATGATGCAGATGGCATTGTTGATGACAAACAAGTCGAAGCCATTCAATGCCCTTCTTGTGGCGCTGAATTTAGCTTTAAACCTTACGAACATGCCGGTGAATGTCCCTATTGTGAGACTCCTGTTATAGCAAGTACTGGTAATGCCCGCTTTATTGAGCCTCGTTCTTTACTGCCTTTTAAGTTTGAGAAAAATCAAGCAATTGAAATCTTTGATAAATGGATGAGCAGTCGTTGGTTCGCGCCATCGTCCTTGAAAAGTCATAAAAGCCGTGAAGAAAAGCTGGTTGGTATTTTTCTCCCCTATTGGACTTACGATAGCCAAACGTATAACCAATATCGCGGTCAGCGCGGCACCACCTATTACGACCGCCAAGTCTACTCTACTGTCGTCAATGGTAAACGCGTACAACGCGTTCGAACGGTACCAAGAATTCGATGGTCACCTGTCGCTGGACGCGTTGATCTACACTTTGATGATGTATTAATAGGTGCTAGTAAAACGCTACCTCGAACTATTATCAATCATCTACAACCATGGGATTTAGAGAGTCTAGTACCGTATTCCGAAGAATACATCAGCGGTTTTCGAAGTGAACTCTACCAAGTGACAGTAGATCAAGGCTTCTTGCAAGCTGAAAATATCATGGAACGAAAAATTAACCAATCAATTCGCTACGATATAGGTGGTGATCAACAACGAATTTCGGCCGTCAATACCCAACACGACGATACCACTTTCAAACACGTGTTATTACCTGTCTGGTCAGCTTCTTTTGATTATCGAGGTAAAACCTACCGCTACGTTATCAATGGACGCAATGGAACAATTCAAGGCGAACGACCTTATAGTTTTATTAAGATTGGGTTTGCCGTTTTGTTCGCAGTAGTCACTGCGATTGCATTGCTCTATGTGATGCAGGCGAATGGAGTATTTGAGAATATTAATTTGAATAGCGAAGGTTTTAATAACTCTAATTTTCAATTTCAGTTTAACTTTTAATTAAATTGACACCCCCCACCTTTTTGATGATTCTAATATATCCTCACATAGAATTATCTGATCTATAGATAAACATATCTAATTATACCGTTTTATTCAATCTCAGATTGCCCTGATAATTGATCTTATTCTGATACAGCACAAACAGTCAGAAGGATATTAATTTAACAAAACAGGAATTATCATGAGTATCAATATTGAACAACTAAATAACGACGTTACAGGAAAATTACCGCAGGAAATAATAAAAGCAATCTTAGCTGCTGACTCAAACGCTTTCGTTACGACTAATTTTAGTCCTTACGAGACAGTTATCCTGCATATGCTTACTCAACTTAAACCTGATATTCCTGTCGTCTGGATTGATTCTGGATTGAATAAGTCAGAAACTTATGAATTCGCTGAAACAGTAATCAAAATATTAAATTTAAATGTGACTGTGTATTCTCCAACGGTAACCGCTGCTCGTTTGAACTCAGTATTTGGTGGTATTCCAACTATTGATGATGTTCGCCACGATGAGTTCACCAAGCAATTTAAACTCGAACCATTCCAACGCGCGATGAACTCACAAACTGGTAAGGTTTGGTTTACAGCAGTACGTCGTGAGCAAACAGCAATTCGAGCGGATATGAATTACGTTGATAATGGTCCATTCGGTCTTACCAAAATTGCTCCACTATTAGATTGGACATTAGAGCAAATGGACGCGTACATCGAGAAATATGATCTACCGAATGAAACCAATTATTTTGATCCGACTAAAGCAGAAGGTAACCGTGAGTGTGGCTTACATACGTTGAAAGTTTCAACATCAAAAGCTGCTTAAAGTATTTTCAATACATAAAAGGCCTACATAACACTGTAGGCTTTTTTATCGACATTAAATGAATTAATAAAATCATAGCAAATTGAAGTGTAATCTCTTTTTAAACAGCAGCATCGAAGTCAACAGCATCAACCATGAGAAGCTACCACCACTTTCAATATTTGGTTCTGGTTCGTTTGGATCTGAAGGATTCATTTCCCCATCTCTATCAACACGAAAACTCTTGACCCCATAAACCCTTGCTAATCCATTGCTACCTTGTATTACTGAGTTATAACCTATCTGCCAGCTTGTGTTTGGGTTAGCAGAATCTCTTGCTATTACTCTGTAATAATAAATACCTTTTGGGTATATCCAATCTAGTAAGTATTCTGATTCGGAAATATCAGAGATAGTCTGAATAATACTTGTTGGCGTAAAGAAGATGTCAGTGGCTATTTGTAGTTCATAGTTAATTATTTGATCGCTTAGGCTTTCAGATTCACTCCAATCCATATAAACAATATTGTCTTCATCAATGACAACATCACTCATAAGAAACGGCATAGGATCATTAAACCGAGCTATAAATCTGGCGTGATTCTCTTCTACATTATGAGATAAAGACTCAAAAACCTGATTATACGCTGCTACCTTTTCTGGATCCGTACCTTCGATATTAATAAAATCCCAATCCGGTGATGATGATATCAGTGGAAAAACAGCATCATAAAAAGTATCTCTTTTTGCAGCTATTTTTTGAACAGTTAGGTACTTCTGTTTAATTTCTGCAACAGCTTCTTTTATTAAAGCTAAGTTCCCAGGTGTCATAAAAAATCGTTTATGGAGATTATTATCCCAGTAGTAAGCGGGAGAATTTGAAAAACGAGGTCTCGCTAAACTAGTATATTCAGACCAAGCCCCCCAGGCTAAATCATAATCCCAAGGCACAAAATAAAAATTATCGGCATCAATTGGATTATAGAGATAATAATTATGCCAGTTAGTATCGTCATTATTGGTAAGCATATTGATAGCAAACCAAGTTAGATAATTATCCTGATTAAAGTATTTATCAAATATCTCAGTCTGAAAATCTAAATTGGGGTTATTTACCGCTTTAATCATTTCAACTAATGCTTCGTGATTATCACCGCGTTTAATTTCTATTAACCTCTCGAAAGCAGCTTCATTTATAGGTTTACCCTCAACATCTAATGCAAATGCACCGCTATCTCGAAAATAGAATTGTTCAACTTTATATACACCAGAATCTTTATCCCATCCCCGTCTTTCTAAATATTCTTTGCCAAAGAATTCAACCTGAGTATATAAACCAAGGTTTTGAACAACACTCTGATCTTCAATCGTTAAATTAACAAACTGTGAACGCATACTGGGTATATGCGGAATTTCTGCAAACAAATCATAACTTAATTTGTTTCGTATTCTGCTCGAATCAAAAGGACTTTTAATAAGCTGAATACGCCTTTCGCCACTCCATAAAGAAATATTTTTATCTAGTTTAATACGAAATGATTTCTGGGTACCAAAGCGGCTAGTCGAGCCACGTTGACGAATTTTTTGCATTGGATAGTAAACCATCTTCAGGATAACCATCACCTGTAATGTGCACTTTTACCTCTGGTTTAAAGTTATCTATAAAAACAACATCATTCAAAACATCTGCAAAAGTACAGCCATCATAGTCATCAGTAACGCAATTACCTTGCTCTATAACCGTCTTCACAAAAAAATTAATTAAGCTAGATCCGCTTGATTCGTAAGTATTTACTGGTTCTTGTATATCCGCTGCTATTGTTTCTGAAAGAACATCGGCGCTAGAAACCCCGACAATTAAATGACTAAGAGACAAAGAAAAACAAAAGAATAGAGCATTCTTAGTTGTGAATTTCTTTGCTGTAAACATAAACACATCCATGTTATGTAAAAGAGTTGTAACTTTATATATAGATTAAATGTGTGTTAATGCAAATCAGATACAGTTAGTGAGTTAAAGATAATAGGTGGGATATCATCGTATTTTAAAAGGCACTCCCCTCCTTCGATGAGGTTTTTCAACCTCACTTCTCGACATTGTCTCGCTTTAGCTAGGCTTGGTTGTATTCGTATTTTAAGCAATCACTCTAGGCTCAGGCTCTAATCTGATACCAAACCTATCTTCTACCGAGGTCATGATATCTTCTGCGACTTGCCATAATTCACTGCCAGTAGCATTTGCATGATTGACTAAAACCAAAGCGTGTTTGTCTGAGACGCCAGCATCCCCTGCTCTGAAACCTTTCCAACCAGCTTGGTCGATTAACCAACCTGCAGATGTTTTCATTTCCCCGTTTGTTTGAGTAAAGCCAGGGATCGCTTCGTGATTCATTTTCAAACCCATCCATCTTGCAGATGACATCACAGGGTTCTTAAAGAAGCTTCCTGCGTTGCCGATAACAGCAGGATCAGGCAATTTGCTTTGACGTTGACGAATTACGGCTTGGCTAATCACCTTAGCATTCAGCTCCTGACCTTTGAGTTCATCGTTTAAACCTGAGTAGTCGATTTTCCAACTAGCCTTTTTTGGTAAACGAAATGTCACTGAAGTAATGAGTAATTTATCTAGTGTTTGTGATTTAAAGAAGCTCTCGCGATAGCCAAACTGGCATTGTTCTTTATCAAATTCTTGGACATCACCGTTCTCTAAGTTAACAGTTTGAAGTGAATGAAAAGTATCCGCAATTTCAACGCCATAAGCACCGATATTTTGAATTGGCGTAGCACCGACGCAACCAGGAATTAATGAGAGATTTTCAAGTCCAGCAAAACCTTGGTCAATCGTCCATAACACAAAATCATGCCAGTTTTCGCCGCCAGCAGCACTCACATAAACTGCATCTTCGTCTTCGTCAGCAATATCTTTACCTAGTAGATCAACTTTGGCAACTAGACCTTCATAGTCATTTTTGAAGAGTAAATTACTGCCGCCGCCTAATATTAAGTTCGGCAAATCGCTATTAGCTTTCCATTCAAATAAAGCTTCGATATCTTGCAAATTGCGAATATGGCTTAAGAATTTTGCATTAGCATTTACGCCAAAGGTATTCAAAGTTTTTAGCGATGCATTATTGATAATTTCCATGGCATGTATTCTATGACAAAGTTAATCGTACCACTATTAATTACTAATCGAATCACGATTAATTAACTATTCCATCTACAACACTACTAGGTATAATCTCCTGCTTAATTGATCTATTTTTAGTGGAATCTTTATGTCAAACGCACAAAAAATCAACAAAGTCGTCCTCGCATATTCTGGTGGCCTAGATACTTCTATCATCATTGAGTGGTTAAGAGAAAACTACGATTGTGAAGTCGTTACTTTTACCGCTGATATTGGCCAGGGTGAAGAAGTTGAGCCTGCTCGAGCTAAGGCGATAGCATCTGGCGTTAAAGAAATCTACATCGAAGATCTTAAAGAAGAATTTGTTCGTGACTTTGTATTCCCAATGTTCCGCGCAAATACTATTTATGAAGGTGAGTATCTACTCGGTACTTCGATTGCCCGTCCACTGATTTCAAAGCGATTGATTGAGATTGCGAATGAAACTGGTGCTGATGCAATTTCTCATGGTGCGACAGGAAAAGGTAATGACCAAATACGTTTCGAGCTTGGCGCATACGCACTAAAACCTGGTGTTGCGATTATTGCTCCATGGCGTGAGTGGGACTTGAACTCACGTGAATCATTAATGAAATATGCTGAAGATCATGGCATCGTAATCGACTATCAAAAACAAGGTAAAAAATCACCTTACTCAATGGATGCGAATCTACTGCACATCTCTTATGAAGGTGATATTTTAGAAGATCCTTGGACTGAAGCAGAAGATGATATGTGGCGTTGGTCAGTTTCACCAGAACAAGCACCTGATGAGCCAACTTACATCGAACTCGAATACTTTAAAGGCGACCCTGTTGCACTGAATGGTGAAAAACTAAGCCCTGCAGTTATGCTCGAAACACTGAATAAAATGGGTGGAGATAATGGCGTAGGTCGTTTAGACATTGTTGAAAATCGTTTTGTTGGCATGAAATCTCGCGGTTGTTATGAAACACCGGGTGGAACAATCATGTTAAAAGGACATAGAGCAATTGAATCAATCACACTAGATCGGGAAGTAGCACATCTTAAAGATGCCTTGATGCCTAAATACGCAGAAATGATCTACAACGGTTTCTGGTGGAGTCCTGAACGTAAAATGATGCAGAGTATGATTGATGAGTCGCAAGAACACGTCAATGGAACTGTTAGATTGAAGCTTTATAAAGGAAGTGTTTCTTGTGTTGGTAGAAAATCTGATGACACATTGTTTGATGAGGGAATGGCTACCTTTGAAGACGATGGTGGTTCTTATAATCAAGCGGATGCAGGCGGCTTTATTAAATTGAATGCGCTTCGTTTACGAATTGCATCGCAGAAAGGTCGTCCTATAAAGACGGATTAATTTAATAAAGAATACTTTTACAAAACAACAATGGAATATATTCTATTTATTCATAAGAACACAGATTCAGCATCTACTAGTCAGCAATGGGACGAGTTTTTCATTGCTGCAAATGAAAGTGATTTATTTGTTGGTGGTAGTGAAATAGCTAATCAAGTTCGTATAGGTGATAAACCTGTTCGAAAAATAACTGATTATATTGGTGGCTTTATGCGCTTTAAATCAAAAGATAAAAATATTCTATTAGAATTACTGAAAAAGCACCCTGTAGTTATGCAAGGTGGAACCATAGAGCTTTGTGAGATGCCTAAGTCTGAAAATAAAACTGAATAGTTATTAAAGACACCCCCCTACTTTTAGCACTTTTGCTTTGGAAATAATGGATAAACGTATAGAAAATCTAGAAGTGCTGTCGATGGAACAGGAAAACACGATTGAAATACTCAATCGTGAAGTACTTCGACAGCAGCTTCAAATCCAAGCGCTCGAGCAACAGCTAGAATTGCTCAAAACTCAAATTGCTTCTATCAATAAAGAAGATCAAGTCACTGAGTATGTTGAAGATGAAGCTCCTCCGCCGCACTATTAATAGATGAGCGCCTCATTGACAACTAAACCTGTTGTAGCAATCAGCGCAGATCGCGGTATTCCGAAAAGCCAATTAGACAAGCTAGCCCTACAAACAGCATTAGCTCTCGCTTCACCAAATATCTCAGTAGATTTTCTACTGCACATCACCACAGATAAATTAGAACTGCGTAAAGTAGATAACAGCACAAAAAAACCTAACAAGAACCCTCTCGCTATTTCAATAGACTTTGTAGAAGGCAAGACACAACATCGACGATTGCAAGGAGGAGGTAAAGGCCAAGATATTGCCAAAGCGGTTGGTCTAAATAAGCTATCAGATCCTACTGTGTTAGATCTAACCGCTGGTATGGGTGGCGATGCATTTGTACTTGCATCACTTGGGGCGACGCTAACCATGGTAGAGCGCAACCCAGTGGTACATGCGCTTCTTAAAGATGCATTAGGCCGAGCTAAATTAAAAAGTGATGCTGAACTTCAAGGCATACTCGCACGCTTATCACTGATAAAACTGAGTGCATTTGATTATCTTCATCAACTCAATGAAGCAGACTATCCAGACATTATCTATCTAGATCCTATGTTCCCCTCGCGTAACAAAAGTGCGCAGGTAAAGAAAGAAATGCAATTTTTTCATGACATCGTCGGTGCAGATGAAGACAGTGAAAGTGTATTTTTATTAGCACTTAATAAAGCAAAAAAACGTATCGTTGTAAAACGTCCACGTCTAGCGGAGAAACTTACAGAAATGGTACAACCTTCATTTGAAATTACGGGTAAATCAACAAGGTATGATGTCTATTTACCTATTAAATAATAATAGTTTTAAAATACTCGATAATATCTCGCCATTTGGGTCGTCGTCGCTACAATCTAACGTTGTCTCACTATCGTTCGGCCGACACCCCCTACCTTTTTAGCTATCTTGCTTTATTTTGTTTAAATTAATATTTATAACTGACTAAATAGAGTTGGTTGAGTTTTATTGATCAAACCCACAGTATTTGTATATCTTTTCTGATGGTCTATGCTTTTGTAAAGCATAAATATAGTATCAAGGAGATAATCGATATGAGAAAACAACCATTAAACAGAAATATCTTTAGATCAACTTTTTTCATTTTATTATTGAGCTTTATCACTCAGACTTCTGCATTCGCAGGTAGTACAACGCTTGATGCCCTTTTCCTCAATTTGAAAAATTCTGCCAATGAAGCAGAAGCTAGAGATATAGAGAAAAAAATCTGGGATAGTTGGATGGTATCTGGAGATGTAGATATTGATGTACTTTTACAAGATGCATTACGTAAACGACGAGGCTATGACTTTGATGGTTCGATCAAAGTTCTAAATGAAATTATAGATATTAAACCTGACTATTCAGAAGCTTGGAATCAACGTGCTACTGTATATTTCCTGCAAGGGAAGTATGAAGAGTCTTTAATTGATATCGCCAAAACACTGGAGCTAGAACCTCGACATTTTGGATCATTAGCAGGAAGAGCAGTGATTCGCATGCGCCAATCCAAACCTGCTTTAGCTCAACAAAACATTATCGAAGCACTTAAAGTACATCCCTATTTAAGGGAACGTAGAATGTTTCCCAACTTAAAGAAGACTTAGAGTAAAACTCTTTAACAAATAAGAATATTTTTTCTTATTTGCGCTATATTTAAGAATAAAAATGACTTTTTTATATACTCCTTTGTTAGAAAAGCCTAACAGATAAGCATTTATGCTTTGGCACACCTTTTGCAATATAGGCAATAAGAGTTATGTATATATAAATGAATAAACTATTCAAATTTAACGAACCAAGATAAATTCTATAGTTATTTGTTCACCTATTAATAGTAAGACAGCAATACGAACACAATGTAAAAACAATACAACAACCATCAAAAATTCCATGGAGGAATAAATGAATATAAAACTTAATAAAATACTTACCGCAATGTTAACCACAGCTGCACTGTCTCTTTCAGTTTCTGCTAGTGCGGCTAATAAAGATTATGTATTAAATACAGCATCGACTGGTGGTACTTATCATCCAGTAGGTACAGCGATTTCAACTTTGTCTAAAGTTAAGTTATTACCAAAAAAGAAATTCAGTTTAACCGCAGTAAACTCTGCAGGTTCTGGAGCAAATGTTCAGGCAATGGGTGCAGGTACTGCTGATTTTGCGATTCTGCAAGGTTTATACGGCTCTTACGCAGCTACAGGCACTGGCCCAGTAACCGCTAAGCAAACTAATATGCGCTCTGTAACTATGTTATGGCAGAATGTTGAGCAGTTCTTGGTGCCAAATGATATGGCTAAAACAGGCACAATGGCTGACATGCTATCTTTAAAAGGTAAATCTGTTGGTTTAGGTAAGCAGAACTCAGGAACTTTAGGTTCTAATAAAGTACTACTTGCTGGTCTTGGTATTGACATCGAAAAAGACTACAAACTAATGCACGCTGGATACGGTCCTACTGCTGATGCATTGGCTAATGGTCAAGTTGCAGGTGTTGGAATTCCTTCAGGCCCACCAACTGGTGCGATTACAAAGCTAATGGCAGCAAACAAAGGCAAGTTCACCATGCTTAACGTTACTGACGAGCAAGCGGCTAAAATGGATGGTGGTCGTTCACTTTGGACTAAGCGCGTTATTAAAGCCGGTACTTACCCTGGTCAAGATAAAGACGTAACAACAATTGCACAGCCTAATTTTTTAGCGGTAAATGCAAGTGTTGATGAAGAACATGTCTACCTTCTAACTAAGTCAATTTACGAAAACCTAGGCTTCTTACAAGCAATTCATAAAGCAACTAAAGCAATGAATACTGATGCTGCTATGGCGGGTTTACCTGTGCCACTGCATCCTGGTGCTGCACGTTATTACAAAGAGATCGGTTTAACTGTTCCTGATCGTTTAATGGCTAAATAACAATTAACTAGTTTTAATACTTAATAACAATATTTTGTAATCTCAATTAGGTATCTACAAACTGAAAGGTGGTAGCTTGCATTAGCAACTACCACCTTTTTTAATGGCCGTAGTTTTAACAATTCCAAATAATTCACTCACTAAATATACTGATCTCACGGAAGAAAAATGACTGACATAGATAAAAAGTCTGATAAGGATAATATTGATTTCGATATAAATGATGTCATTCCTAGCCATAACCTTCGTGATGAATGGTTATTGCTAGATGGCCAAAAGAAATCCCCTTTAGAATGGATGATTGCAGGTTTTGCAGTAGCTTTTGGTATTTGGCATATTCTCACCAACTTATTTATCAACGAACCAGGCCTCTGGCAAAACGCGATTCATTTCGCTGGTTTTGCATTTTTGGCTTCTACTATTTACAGCGCCTTTGGACATAGTACAAAAAAACCGTGGGCTATTAAACTCGATATACTTTACGGACTTCTGGTAGCTGCAGCCGCTCTTTGGGTAGCAACATCTGAGTCGCGTATTTATGCAGATACTTTAGCTGTTACCGGACAAGCATGGCAATTCAACTTCTTTGATTGGACGGCTGGCGGTATTTTACTGTTTGCTTGTATAGACCTTTCTCGACGTGTTGCAGGTTGGGTAATCCCCATTCTGATTATTATTTCACTCTCTTATATCCTATTTTTAGGTGAGCAATTACCTGGAATTTTTCGAGCAGCGAGTCTGCCATTGAACGATGTATTGTTCCGTTCCTTATTCAATGATGAAGGTATGTTCGGCATCTTAGCCAGCATCTCATCCACCAACATTACTCTATTTATGATCTTTGGTGGCTTCTTGATCGTTTCAGGCGCTAGCGATTTCGTGATCGAAATTTCTAAATTAGTGGCTGGCAGAGTACGTGGCGGAGCTGCCTTTGTTGCAGTTTTATCATCTGCTTTAACCGGTACTATCAGTGGTTCTGCAATCGCTAATACAGCCTCTACTGGCGTTATTACGATTCCTTTAATGAAATCAAATGGCTTTCGTGGAAAATTTGCTGGTGGTGTAGAGGCTGCAGCATCAACTGGTGGACAATTGATGCCCCCTATAATGGGCGCTGGTGCATTTGTTATGGCTAGTTACACTGGCATCCCCTATTCGACCATTGTCGCCGTCTCCATTGTTCCTGCGATCTTATATTTCCTTTCTGTAGCCTTTATCGTTCGTATCGAAGCCGTTAAATATAAAGTCGGTGATGATCAAGATATGAGCATCGACAAAGGTAAGATTATTTCTGGCGGCCTAACGTTTGTAATACCGCTTACGGTAATGATTTGGTTATTAATGTCAGGCGTAACACCAAGCTATGCGGCATCTTGGGCTATCGCAACACTAGTTGGAGTTTCATGGTTAACGTGGGTTATTGCTAAAGTGATCAACCGTGATGATTTTAATCCGACCATTATGGGATTTAGTAAAGTCTCTGAAGCCTTTATGATCGGTATTCGCGCTTCAATTCTCACAGGTATTTTACTAGTCGCGATTGGTATTATGAACAATGCGATTGTAACCAGCGGTATTGGCAATAGCTTTTCATTGATGATCGCGCAATGGTCTCAAGGCTCTGTTGTGATCGCAATTGTTTTAATTGCATTAGCCTCGTTAGTATTAGGTATGGGCTTACCTGTTACTGCCGCCTATATTATTCTAGCTATTTTAAGCGCGCCCGCCTTGGCAGGTATTTTGGCTGATGGAGTGATTGTTGATCAACTAATTCAAGGTATTGCTGATCCTTCTAAATCCGCTATTTTCGCTCTGGTGGATAGCCCGCATGTGGCCAAAATAGCCGAGGGTATGACGAAGCCAGAAGCGCTAGATTTAATGTCAGCAATGTCTTTTGAAATTGCAATTACTATAAGACCATTATTGGTTGATACTGAGACATTAACCGGCTATCTATTAATAGCGCATCTGATTGTGTTTTGGCTCAGTCAAGACAGTAATGTCACTCCCCCTGTTTGTTTGGCCGCGTTTACTGCCGCAGGTATCGCTAAAGCAAAGCCTATGGCAACTGGTTTTCAAGCATGGAAGATTGCTAAAGGTCTATATATTGTGCCCTTAATGTTCGCCTATACACCTCTTATAAACGGAACTTGGCCAGAGATCATTCAATTAGGTTTCTTTGCTTTATTTGGTATTTATGGCCTTAATTCACTGATGCAAAATTATGCTGAAGGACCATTAAAAGTATGGCACTACCCACTGATTATTCTTGGCATCATAGGTGCCTTCTGGCCACTTAATATCCTAGCTAACATTGTTGGCGCGATATTAATTAGCTTCGTTGTAGTGACTACTAATCGGGCTAATACTGCTTTGAGAGTACCAATTCAGGGTGATTCTTTATAATTCCCAATAACTCTTCTTGATAACTATTAGCAATAAATCGAAACAATGACTAAAAAGCCTGAAAATACGCTTAAAATTTCTGACATTAATGATGATGCTTATATTAGTACCGCAAGAAAAGATAAATCAGTAATTAGCGTTTCACCTATTACAGGAATCTTTAATCTAAAGCGCTTATTAATCATTCTGTTTAGTGTTTTAGCATTAAGCACTGCCTTTTACATTTACCAGCTCTGGGCCTACGCCTCTGAAAATGAGCGCTCTGCTAGTTTCTTTGAACGCTCTATTGTTGCGTCTATCAATCAATACGAATACCTCCCTGCACTCTTAGCCAAAGATAACTTAGTCGTTGATTTATTACAGAATCCAATCAATAACCATGAAGTGTTAAGCAGCAAGCTAGAATTTACTGCCTTAAGGTCTAAGGCCAGCGATATCTTTTTACTGAATACCTCAGGCAAGGTAGTAGCAACGAGTAACTTCAAGCAGGAAAAGAGTTTCTTCAACAAAAACTATGCGTTTCGCCCCTATTTTCAAAAAGCCTTAATAGAGAAAAAGCGTCAGTTCTATTTTGCTAAAGGCGTAACCACAGGTATTCCAGGTTTCTTTATCTCCAGCCCTGTAATTCAAAGCCAGCAAGTGATAGGGGTCGTTGTCGTAAAACTCTATCTTAGTGAATGGGAAAGTAGTTGGAGTGACTCAAATGATAATATTTTAGTCGCTGATGTAAATAATATTATTGTATTGAGTTCAGATGATAAATGGCGCTATCAAACCATTGGTCAATTAACTAACCAAAAACTACAAGAAATAGTTACTACTAAACAATTTCCAAATGAAACTCATTTACCTATTTACTCTAATAATTATTCCTATAAATTTGGATCAAAGGAAATAGATTTTTGGGAAATTGAAAATTCTACCTATGTCGTAAGTAATTTTAGTATCGAAGATACAAATTGGATTTTCTATCATCTCGTAAAACATAATAATTTTCTCTCTCGTTTATTCCTATTTTCCACTTTAATGGGATTACTTGGCTTAACCTTGTACTTCTTTTTGAAAGAACGAGCCCATAAATTAGTTCTAAAAACACTTGCTCGCGAAAATGAAAAAAAGCGACATTATGAACGTCAAACCTTGATGGATAACATTCATATAGGTGTCATCGTATTCAGTAAAGATGGAAATATCCTATCCATGAATGAGCACTCACAAGAGTTATTAATTGCTAGGAGTTCAGAGCAAGATCAAAACAACAAAGAACCTGAACCGACAAATATTAATGATTTACTCGATATTGAATTTAGCCCAGACAATATAGAGCGTTTCATTCAGGCGGATACTGTTGCGGCCAATGCATACAATGAAACAACTTCTAAAATTATTCATTCAGGAAATAAAGACTATAAAAAAATACCTATGATTTTTTCTATTGCTAATGTCCAATATGCCGATAGAGATGCGTATTTAATGACGGTCATTGACATTACAAGACGCAAAATATTAGAAGATAAAATGATTGTTTTGAATGAATCTTTAGAAGAGAAAGTCAGCAGTCGCACCCAAGAATTAAAAGATATTCAGAGTGTCTTAATTCAGAAAAATAAAACAGTGGCATTAGGAAATATGGCAGCGACAATCGTGCATGAATTGAGTCAACCGCTGTCAGCGATGAATAGCTCTGTCGGTGCACTTTTACATAAAATTGATAATGATAACTGGCAAGGGGCTGGAGAATCAGCGCAACGACTTTTACCGTTAAGTAATAAAATGAGAAATGTCATTAATTTACTGAAGTTCTTTAGTTATCAAGATGAAAATATTGATGAAGTTATAGAATTAAATAAAAGTGTTAATCAATCTATTGAGATTCTTAAAGACAGCCTACGAGAAAAAAATATCAATTTGGACAATCAACTTTCTGATGCTTTGATATTCATCAAAACCAATCCACTCAAGTTTGATCTGGTAATTTCTAATTTATTGAAAAATGCAATTGATGCGGTGGAAACTAGTGAAGAACCGAGTATTTTAATTAGCTCAGAAATAAATACTGATGATGACGATCCAGTCGTCATATTACATATTCAAGACAATGGAATCGGAGTTGATGAACATATTATGGGACAGCTCTTTAATCCTTATTTCACTACAAAAGAAGTAGGAAAAGGTATGGGGTTAGGCTTATCAATCACTTATGAAATCATCAAACAATATGGTGGTGACATCACTGCTGAAAATATTGCTAATGGTGCTAAGTTTAGTATTACACTGCCTATTACACATCCAATTCAAACCGATTAAACACTCAAAAATTAGACTAAAAATATGACGAACACCACATTCAGCAAACATAATATTGAAATTATTATTGTCGATGATGATGAAGATATTCGCATTAATACTTCGGATTTATTATCTACATTATTCGATAAAATCAGTCTACACAGTAGCCCCGAATCAGTACTAAAAGATTTAAAAATAAATAGACCTGCCGTGATACTCACCGACTTACGCATGCCCAATGCAGACGGCTTAGACTTCGCTAATCAAGTGAATAAGATCGATCCGGCAATGCCTGTGATCTTAATGACGGGCTATGGTGATATCTCTACTGCGGTTGATGCAATGAAACAAGGCGTTTACGATTTCATTGAAAAGCCTTTCGATACAGACCACTTAATCGCCTCGATTAAACGCGCGGTAGATAAGCGCTTCTTAACGCTTTCTTTAGAGCAAACGCTGACAGAACTTTCTAACCATAACAGCATAGAATCTAAAATTATTGGTCAGTGCCCACCCATCATCAAATTGAGGCAGCAAATTGTTGATCTAGCCCCAATGGATATCCCGGTGTTAATCTTTGGCGAGACTGGTACAGGTAAAGAATTGGTTGCACGCAGCTTACACGATTACAGTAAACGAAAAGATGGCCCTTTTGTAGCTTTGAATTGCGCGGCAATTCCTGAACAACTTGCCGAAGCAGAACTTTTTGGACATGAAAAAGGGGCATTCACTGATGCCAGCATAGGGAGAAAAGGAAAACTCGAATATGCTAAAAATGGCACCTTGTTTTTAGATGAAGTTGAAAGTTTACCGCTCAGTACACAAGCGAAACTATTACGCGCCCTATCAGATAATATCGTAACGCCATTAGGATCGCATAACGAGGTAGCCATTAACTGTCGCATAATTTCTGCCACTAAAGATGAGCTTCGTGACAATGAGAATTTTCGCCAAGATTTATTCTTTCGGCTACAAGTAGCTCAACTTAAAATTCCACCTTTACGCCATCGTTCTGAAGACATCATTACTCTGTTTGAGTTTTTTGTGCGTCAACAGTGTGAAAACTTCGGTAGTCGTTACGAGATGATTAACAGTAATACTCGAATTAGTTTATTAGAATACTCTTGGGCAGGAAATGTACGCGAGCTAATCAATGTAGCAACTCGTTTTGCTATCCAAAATTGCAAAGATATCGAACTCGCTTTAAATGATAATGTAAGCCCAGAGCATCAAAATGCAGATAATGATTCCTTCAAAGAAATAATGCAAAGCTATGAAGAAAAATTACTGCGTTCAAAATTGGCTGAACACCAAGGAAATGTTGCAAAGGTATTAGAAGACTTACAAATAGAACGTCGGAGTTTTAATCAGAAATTATTGAAATATAAAATATCTTCAAAAGACTACAAATAAATATTTCAAACATGGTATCAGTCTTTAAAATGCAAGCCAGAGATTAGTTATAGTTACTAGTTTATCTAAATAAGTAAAAAGGTGGGGGGGTGTCTTTGAATAGACTTCAAACAATAAAAAACCGGAACAAGTCCGGTTTTTTTATTGTTTGAAGCTAAAATCTAGCTTTTGTATTTAGCCAATTACAGCATTGGTCAAATTATCCAAAGCTTCGGTAACGGCAGCTAATACCGGGACGCCTTCAACATCATAGATCGCTGAAAGACCATGTTGATTATGATAGCTAACAAACACATCACCTTCGTCATCAGCATAAACAGCAACGCGCAAAGGCAAGTCTAATGCCGCAGCGCTATCTTTTTTCATAATGACCGTTCCACCTTTGGGATTACCAAAAATTAGCACTTCAGCATCGTTCATTTCCATGTCAATACTTGCCGCGTTTGCTTTGTGATCAACTCTTGCGAAAACTGTCATATCCTTGGTTTTAACTAAGGCTTCGAATTTATCCATAGTGTCTTTAACGCTATGATTACTCTGTTTTTTTATTAGTGGCATTGTTATAACTCTTACTTAGTGACAGCAGTCGTTAACTTATCTAAAGCAGTTTCTACTTTACCTAATACAGGAACGCCAGCAAGATCATAATCTTTCGATAGGTCTTGTGGATTGCGGTAACTCAACCAAACCTTACCATCGTTATCTTTGTATACAGCAACT
This sequence comes from Cocleimonas sp., assembly GCA_036960615.1. GTDB lineage: Bacteria > Pseudomonadota > Gammaproteobacteria > Thiotrichales > Thiotrichaceae > Cocleimonas. The sequence goes on from JBALXO010000031.1 coordinate 27,351, forward strand.
TTTAAAGGGAGATCTAATGCTGTGGCAGGATCTTTTTTCATTAGAACCGTTCCTGCTTTGGGATTACCGAAGATTAGCACTTCTGCTTCGTTCATCTTCATATCAACGCCCATTGCGTTTTTAGTGTGATCAACACGAGCAAATACACCCAAACCTTTTGACATAACTAAGGTTTCAAATTTATCCATAGTCTCTTTAACACTGTGAGCGCTAGCTTTTTTTATTACATCTGCAGAGGCAATGGCAGGAACTGATAGTGCTAAAACCATAAGTACTTTGGCGAAACGATTATTCATTCTTTCTCTCCGATTAAAAAGGGTTAAAAGTATATTACGATTGATTTCTAAGTTTGGATGCGTCAATTTCGCAGTAGTTCAGTTTTAATTGAAATCAACCAAAGCAAGTATAATTTATGTGGCCTGAATCAGAATCCGATTAAATAATACTAACTTAATCTGTGTTAATTTTTTCAGTACCGATCTTATCTTCCCACTGGTTAATGATATTACAAAATAGATCAGCCGTTTTCTCAGTATCGTAAACAGCCGAGTGAGCTTCGTTCGCATCCCATGGAAAACCAGCCGCTTTAACCGAACGCGCTAATACCGTCTGGCGATAAGCCATTGCAGCAAGTGTAACCGTATCGAAAGTACTAAAAGGATGAAACGGATTACGTTTTTTATCAATTCGAGCAACCGTAGCATTTAAGAAATTCAAATCGAAGGCCGCGTTATGCCCTACTAAAATAGCGCGCTTACAATTATTTGCTTTCATTTCTTTACGTACTATTGAGAACAACTCATCCAAACATTTTCTCTCGTCAACAGCTATCGCCTGTCGAAAAGGTAAGTCAGGATCAATACCATTAACCTCTAAAGAAGCAGGCTCCATGTTTGATCCTTCGAAAGGACTTACATGCCAACCATAGGTTTTGTGCGGCGCGAGCATATTGTTTTCATCAAAACGTAACGTCACGGCTGCTACTTCTAACAATGCGTCAGTATGATGATTAAACCCACCTGTCTCCATATCTATAACAACAGGTAAAAAACCACGGAAACGTCCACCCATAGGGTTTATTACATTACTGTCACTATCATTTGGGGAGGGAGCGGAATCCATGCCTTCGGTTATTGTTAATAGAGGGCTATTTAATGGATTATCTGTATTGGGATTTGTATTTGAACTCATCCTGAGAGCTTACAACAAGCGCTAATAAATTGACACAACAGCATAATTATTTATATTGAACCCATAAGATATTGATTTTATAGTATTTAATTTTTAATGATAAATATTTATCGCAATGTTACAATTTGCATGAATTAAATCATAACGAGAGAGATGATGAGCGATAGCGCAACTAATAACGCCCCTAACAACAAACAAAACGACGTAGACCCGCAAGAAACACTTGATTGGACAGAGTCTTTAGAAGCCATCATAGAAGTCGAAGGTATCGAACGTGCTCATTATATCATTGAGAAATTGATGCAGACAGCTCGCCATAATGGCGCAAATTTGCCTTATACCTCTAATACGGCTTACATCAACACTATTCCGACACATTTAGAAAAACCTAATCCGGGTGATTTAAAGATTGAAAGTCGTATTCGTTCTTATATTCGCTGGAATGCAGCAGCAATGGTGGTTAGAGCGAATCGTAAAGCATCTGAGTTAGGCGGACATATCGCTTCATTTGCTTCATCTGCTACTTTATATGATGTGGGCTTTAACCATTTCTGGAAAGCACCTACGCCTAATAACGGTGGCGATCTTATTTACTATCAAGGTCACATTACTCCTGGTATTTATGCACGCTCGTTTATGGAAGGTCGTTTCGACGAAGATACGCTTGATACTTTCCGTCAAGAAGCAGACGGCCCTGGCCTCTCGTCTTACCCACATCCTTGGTTGATGCCTGATTACTGGCAGTTCCCTACTGTTTCGATGGGTCTTGGTCCGATTAAATCTATCTATCAAGCGCGTTTCATGAAGTATTTACAACATCGTCAGCTAGCTGAAACCAAAGACAGACAGGTTTGGTGTTTTGTTGGTGACGGTGAGTCTGATGAGCCTGAAACTTTAGGTGCAATCTCATTAGCGGGTCGTGAAAACCTCGATAACTTAACTTGGGTTGTAAACTGTAACTTACAACGCTTAGACGGCCCTGTTCGTGGTAACGGCAAAATCGTTCAAGAATTAGAAGCGCAATTCCGTGGTGCTGGCTGGAATGTTATTAAAGTACTTTGGGGTTCTTACTGGGATAAATTACTAGCTAAAGACAAAGATGGCATTCTTAAAAAACGCATGCTTGAAGTGGTCGATGGCGAATTCCAAAACTATAAAGCTAAAGATGGCGCCTATGTTCGCGAAAATTTCTTTGGTGAATACCCTGAATTAGCGGCGATGGTCGAGAAAATGTCGGATGATGATATCTGGCGTTTAAACCGTGGCGGACATGATCCACACAAAGTTTATACCGCTTATGATGCAGCAGTAAATCATAAAGATCAGCCAACAGTAATTTTAGCTCACACAGTAAAAGGCTACGGCATGGGCGCAGCAGGTCAGGCGCAGAATCGTACGCATTCACAAAAGAAGCTTAATGAAGAGGAGATGATCGCGTTTAAGGATCGTTTTAATATTCCATTGAGCGATGAGCAAGCTGGTGCAGCTGAATATTATCGTCCTGAAGAAGGCAGTGTAGAGCGTGAATACATGCTGTCGCATCGTAAAGCATTAGGCGGCTCTCTTCCTGTAAGAAAGATTACAGCAGCGCCTTTAGAAGTTCCTGATTTAAGTATTTTCCAAGCTATTTTAGATGGCTCTGGTGATCGTGAAATGTCGACTACAATGGCATTTGTACGCTTATTAACTATGCTGACTCGTGATAAAAAGATGGGGAAATATGTTGTGCCCATCGTACCAGATGAAGCCCGTACCTTTGGTATGGAAGGCATGTTCCGTCAACTCGGTATATTCTCATCTGTCGGCCAGCTTTATGATCCGCAAGATAAAGAACAAGTCATGTTCTATAAGGAAGACAAAACAGGTCAAATCCTTGAAGAAGGCATCACTGAAGCGGGTGCATTTTCATCCTGGATAGCTGCAGCTACTGCTTACAGTTCACACAGCGTTAACATGGTTCCGTTCTATATATATTACTCAATGTTTGGTTTCCAACGTATAGGTGACCTTGCATGGGCGGCGGGCGATTGTCGTGCACGTGGTTTCTTAATTGGTGCGACTGCCGGTCGAACTACACTAGCTGGCGAAGGACTACAACATCAAGATGGTCACGGCATGGTGCAAGCGGGTTTGATTCCTAACTGTATTAGTTACGACCCTACTTTCGCTTATGAGATGGCAGTGATCGTACATGAAGGCATGAAGCGCATGTATATCGCACAGGAAGATGTGTACTACTACATCACCGCGATGAACGAAAACTACCTGCAACCTGCATTACCGAAAGGTTCTGAAAAAGGCATCATTAAAGGCATGTACTTGCTGAAAAATGGTGGAAAGAAGAAGAACAAAGTACAGCTAATGGGTTCAGGCACAATCTTGCGCGAAGTTATTGCAGCAGCAGATTTGTTGATGGATGATTGGAGCGTCGATTCAGATATTTGGAGTTGTACCAGCTTCAATGAGCTTGCACGTGAAGCACAAGAAGTTGAACGTTGGAATCGTCTGCATCCTTTAAAGAATGCAAAAGTTCCTTTCGTAACTAAGCAGTTAACAGGACATCGTGGCCCAGCTGTTGCGGCGACTGATTACATCAAACAATATCCTGAGCAAATCCGCCAGTGGGTGCCAAATGGTTACTCTACTTTAGGAACAGAAGGATTTGGCCGAAGTGATACGCGTTTTGAATTGCGTAAACACTTTGAGGTGGATCGTTTCCATGTGGTGGTTACTGCGCTTAAAGCACTGGTAGACGAAGGCACTTTACCTGCAGCAAAAGTTGACGAAGCCATCAAGAAATATGGCATCAATCCTGAAAAACTAACGCCGATTAAAGCATAAGGGGGAACTGATGAGTATTTTAGAAATAGCAGTACCCGATATTGGCGATTTTGATTCAGTTGAAGTCACTGAAATCCTTATCCAAGAAGGCGATGTAATTGCCGTTGAAGATTCGTTGATTACGGTTGAATCTGATAAAGCTTCGATGGAAATTCCTAGTAGTCATGCAGGTAAAGTATTAAAAATTAAAGTAGCACTCGGCGATAATATTGCCCAAGGTGCGGCAATGATTATGCTTGAGACAACTGAAGAGGCAGCTCCAGTAGAAGAAGCACCTGAAGTAGAAGCGCCGGCGGAAAAACCTGCGCCAGTTAAAGCAGAAAAAGCACCTGAACCAGTTGCAGCAGTGAGTGCTGAGCCACAAAAAACTAGTATCAAAGAGATTTTGATTCCTGATATCGGTGATTTTGATTCTGTTGAGATCACTGAAATCTTAGTTTCTGAAGGCGATATGGTTCAAACAGAAGATTCATTGATTACCGTTGAATCTGATAAAGCATCGATGGAAATTCCAAGCAGTGAATCAGGCAAAGTCGTCAATATTAAAGTTGCGATTGGCGATAATGTCTCACAAGGCAGCGTCGTGCTGATGATGGAAGTGAGTTCTGGAGGCGCAGCTGCACCTACAGAAAAGAAAGCACCTTCAACTGGCGGCCACGAACAAATGGCTCCTGCTAAATCTGCACCAGCAAAAGTTTCTGCAGGTAAAGCCTCAAGCGACAAACCATCACCCACTGCCAATGTTGATGAAAAACGTTTCAGTAAAGCCTATGCCAGCCCTTCTATTCGTAAATTTGCACGTGAATTAGGTGTTGATTTAAGTAAGGTTGAAGGCACCAGTCGTAAAGGTCGAATTAATCGTGAAGACGTAAAAGGTTTTGTTAAAAAGACACTGACTACCAAGTCTAGCGGTAGTTCTTTAGGCGTTAAACCGATGCCTGAAATTGATTTCTCGAAATTTGGTGAAATTGAAGTACGTCCCCTCAGTAAAATTAATAAGCTTACCGGCGAATTCTTACACCGCAATTGGGTAACCGTACCTCATGTTACACAGTTTGATGAAGCGGACATTACTGAAATGGAAGCCTTCCGTAAGCAAATGGGCAAAGAGATGGAAAAAGATGGTGTGAAAATTACACCATTAGCTTTCATTATTCGTGCGGTTGTTGCTTCAATGAAAATGTATCCACGATTTAACAGTTCGTTAGATGCTAGCGGCGATAACTTGATCATGAAACACTATTACAATATTGGTGTAGCTGTTGATACACCGAATGGTTTGGTCGTTCCTGTGATTCGTGAAGCTGATCAAAAATCATTAGTTGAACTCTCACAAGAAATTCGTGAATTAGCGGGTAAAGCTCGTGATAAAACGCTGAAACCATCTGATATGCAAGGCGGAAACTTCTCGATATCAAGTCTTGGTGGTATTGGTGGAACTAAATTTACCCCAATTGTGAATGCGCCAGAAGTTGCTGTATTGGGTGTTTCTCGCTCAAAGATGGAACCACAATGGGATGGTAAAGAATTCCAGCCACGCCTAATGTTGCCACTATGTTTATCATATGATCATCGTGTCATTGATGGCGCTGATGCAGCGAGGTTCACCACGCATCTGAGTAAAATGTTATCGGACATTAGACGGATGATGGTTTAAAATATTCGTTTGTTAAAAACACATATTATTCATTAATAATTTTTACTATAAACAGGCTATGAATTCATATTTAATAGCTTATTTTTAATTAACACATAGAGAGATCTTTGCACGAGAATATGATGAGAGAAAAATAAGCGCAATTTCCTATGTTTTTATAAATAGGTTTTTCATAAAAATGAGTGGAATAGCACCGCTATTCAAGGAATTTTTAGGGAAAAGCTAGGGAATTTAAGCTGTTTTTATCCATTATCATTCTCGTGTAAAGGTCTCTCCCACTTTAAGGAACATTAAAATGCACGCACCACTAGTAGTACTCGGAACAGGTCCTGGCGGTTATACCGCAGCATTTCGTGCGGCTGACCTAGGCCTCGAAGTGATTATGATTGAAAAGTATGAACAAATTGGAGGCGTGTGTTTAAACGTTGGTTGCATCCCCTCTAAAGCGTTATTACATACAGCTCAAATTATCAATGAAGCGGAAGCAATGGGTAGTCATGGCGTTAGCTTTGGTAAACCAAAAATTGATATCGATGCAGTTCGTGCAAATAAAGATGAGATAGTCGGTAAATTAACGGGTGGACTGAAAGGTCTGGCTAAACAACGTAAAGTAACGATTGTTCAAGGTTACGGCAAATTCACATCTGACAAAGCGATTGAAGTTGAAGCTGATGACGGTACAAAAACTGAAATCACTTTCGATAATTGTATTATCGCTGCAGGTTCACGCGTCACTAAATTACCATTCATACCATGGGATGACCCACGTGTTATGGATTCAACAGGCGCTTTAGAATTAGTTGATGTACCTAAACGCTTGTTAGTTGTTGGCGGCGGAATTATCGGCTTAGAAATGGCAACTGTTTATGATGCTTTAGGCTCTGACGTTACTATCGTAGAGCTATCACCAACGCTAATGCCAGGTTGTGATCAAGATTTAGTTAAGCCATTAGAGCGTCGTATCACTAAGAAATACGAGAACATCTTCAAAAGCACTAAGCTTGCTGCAATAGAATCAACGGATGCGGGCATGAAGTGTTCGTTTGAAACCGAAGACGCAAAAATGAAGAAGAAAGTACCAGAGTCAGATACTTTTGATCGCGTACTCGTTTCAATTGGTCGTATTCCAAACGGCAAGTTAATTGATGCTGAAAAAGCAGGCGTTAATGTTGATGATCACGGTTTCATCGATACTGACAATCAAATGCGTACCAATGTTAGCCATATATTCGCTATCGGCGACATCGTTGGTCAGCCAATGTTAGCTCATAAAGCTACGCACGAAGGTAAAACGGCAGCAGAAGTTATCGCAGGCCATAAAGCATTCTTCGATGCACGTGCAATTCCATCAGTAGCTTACACAGATCCTGAAATAGCTTGGATGGGTAAAACTGAAGAAGAGCTTAAAGCAGAAGGTACTGAATACACCAAAGGAGCATTCCCTTGGGCAGCCAGCGGACGTGCACTTGCAAACGGACGCAGTGAAGGCATGACTAAAGTCATGTTTGACAAAGCCACTGGCCAAATCATCGGAGCAGGAATAGTGGGTACTAATGCAGGTGACTTAATCTCTGAAGCGGTACTAGCGATAGAGATGGGTGCTGATGCAGAAGATATTGGTTTAACCATTCACCCACATCCAACGGTTTCAGAAACCTTTAACTTCGCAGCAGAAGTTGCTGAAGGAACCTGTACGGATATTTACGCACCTAAGAAGTAACTAGTGTTTACAACTTAGTAAAAAAGGAGTTCTAATTAGAACTCCTTTTTTGTGCCTGAAAATAAACTAGAGTCATTTAAAATGACACCCCCC
>JBALXO010000031.1:34952-36192 GCA_036960615.1 Cocleimonas sp.
TATTGAAGTGGATTAGCTTGCAAGTCTGTATTTTCATAGAATCGACGTAAATCATTTGAGCTTGAAGCGTCTTCTATGACTTCTCGTTTTGTTGCTGATTCGATTGCCTGCTTCATGGTAATAACCATATTGTAATAGTCTGGCTTAAAGCCGTTGATATTATTTGTAATTTGGCAATTCGACAGTTTCTTAAATTCGAATTCATTTGACACATTGCCCAGTATTTTACAGTTCCTATTATCAAATACCTTTATTGAACCCGTTGCTTGCCGACTATTTTTTCCTTGATCGACCAATAACACAAAATTACCAGCAACCACATTATCAATCCCTCTGGAGAGCGTTACGCCATGGTGTTGATTCGACGCACAGAAATTATTGATTATTTTTATGTTCGCGTATGGCATTGATCTAGACCAAAATGAATCTCCGCTTTCATCGCGTGTGAAAAAGCACTGCCAACCCGCTAAATTAGGATGTGTTAACGGCGTATCACCCACAAGCGAAACATTATTACGAATAGTGATGTTGGTATTGCCGCGCTTCTGCTTAGTGGTATAGAGCTGCACCATATCGCTATGTACATACTGTACTTTCTTAAAGCGTTGTTTATAAAAAACAGGAGTTCTGGTGTGCATTAAATTTGAATCGAATAAGGCATTATTGATACCACCACCAGAAAACATATCGCTAGCCACTCTGATTGCTTTATTGCCAATCGCATAAAATGAGTTCATATCACTAAATTCAACCGCATGAAATACATCGGTAAATAGGGTTCTATCAATGAGGATATTATTACTTTGTTTGATCAGCAAACCTGACTGACTGGCTATAATCGCATCTATATTTCCACGTTTTAACGCAGTTAAATTATTGTTTTTATCACCAAAATGCAAATTGCTAAAACGAACGTTATTTGAATTCCTAAGCTGCCATGAATAGTTGTTTCGAGTAGTCGCCCATAAATTGTTTATCTTAAAGTGACTGAGCGTTACGTTGTGTAAGTTCTCCCATGTTACGTTATCAAAAAATGGCGCCTGATCTTCACCTAACAACCCAAAAATATGAACGGGTGCATCAAAACGATGCTTTTGTTTGTAGTGATAACGCTTATCTCTAAGATTGCTTCTTACTACTATAACTTCACCACCAGTGGAATTATCAAGAGCCTCAGTCAGTTGCTTAAAATTAAACACGTTGAACACAATACTGTTATTGATAAGTTCAGCATGATTAA
>JBALXO010000032.1:0-36134 GCA_036960615.1 Cocleimonas sp.
ATCAACACATTGTTTTCATTGTTACTATTTGTGTTAATTTATTTTCTATTATCAGCGTTGCTTGTCACACAGAAGTAGCGAAGTTTTGCTTCGCTACTAATCTTATCCAATACTATTTAGATATTATTTTTTCATTTAGATCAAAATTCTTATTTTTATATTCTAAGTTTTACTATCAAACTACCTTATCTTTATATAATCGAATTAAGATCTATTTATTATTTGGTTAATTTTTAATTATTCACTTTTACCTTATAACTATTTGTATAAATTCAAACGATTAAGTTCATAGGTGTATACATTATTATCATAATAACTTATACCAACTGAATCACTGATGAACGGTGGTCTAGCACTATGTGATAAACGGTGTGCTAAAATTAGTAAGTCTATTAAAATACTAAAAACACACCCCTCTACTTTTTGCCATTTCTCAATAATCATGGTGCCTGTACATCAGCCTGAAATGTCAACGTAGTAGTCGTACCAGAAATGAGTGAAGTAATCGTCCAAGACAATCCGGTGCCTGAATCAGGATTAGATTCATCTGGCGTGATTCCAGTAACTATAGGTGATATACCAGTCATGGAACCAGCAACATAAGTAAAGCCTGCTGGAACAATATCTGTAATATTTACGTCAGTGGCTTCGTCTGGGCCAGCATTAGAAACCTCCAAAATAAAGGTGATTGTATCGCCTACATTAGCAGTCGCATTATCAACCTTTTTAATTATAGAAAGATCGACCATCGTCTCTTCTGCATCAACAAAGTTATTGCCCACATCATTTTTTCCAGATGTGATTGTGACTGGAATTGAATTATCGTTGGTATCTGTATTAGAAACGGCATCACCGTCAGCACTCGCATCTCCATCACTGATAGAAACATAAGTGGCAAGATCAGTCTCTACAATGAAATAATCACCACTAGGAACATTAGTAAACGAATAATCACCACTAGCATTAGTGGTTGTAGAAAGCGGGTTTCCGTCAAGGTCATCGATAACATTTCCAGCGCCATCTTGAATTTGAACTGTTACATTTAAAATTCCAGTTGCAGAACCGTCATTTACGCTACCACTGACAATTCCCGGAACAAAGAAGCCATTGTCTTCTTCGATATTATCTTGATTAGCGATAACAGTTACAACGGTTGGATCTGAACCATCAGTTTGTATAGATCCTGCAGGATAGTCAGGATCAGTTTGATCAATATCAACCGTTGCATCTCCTGCACGAATATCAATTGCTGTGTAGTCGCCATTAGCATTTGTTACTACTGTGGTTTGTGTACCAACCTCATCAGTGATGACTACAGTTACACCAGCTAAATCAGGCTCTACTCCATCTTCTTGAATACCATTTCCATTTGTATCTAGGTATAAATGGCCTACTATATTTCCGCCAGGTGTAATTTCAACCTGGTAATCTTCTACTTCCCCTATTCCGCCGGCTCCGTCAGAGCCTATGTTCGCATTCTGTGAGAATCTAAATCTTGCATAAGAAGTACCCGTATTATTACCAGGAGGAATAACGACTGAGATAGTAGTATCTTGCGCAATAACACTAGTAATGAAAAAATCATCTAATACCTTTTCATTAGGTTCATCGAAATCATCATTAATATTAATATCAAGCCATGCACTTAAATAACCAGTACCAATAGTCGTAACCTCAATACTATTTGTGGTACCAACAATCAATCCGAGTGAAGAATTTGAAGTTGCCTGACCGTTAACTCTTACACCATCTTCATCATCAAAATTTTGTCCAATTGGATCCTGATCATCCAAGCTCGCTGCAGCAGAGCCTTGGCTATTTTCATCATCAGCAGGCTCCCCAAAACCTAGTACGGTAAAAACACTGACATCATGAAAGGCATCACCATAGTCTGAAGTAATAATATCTCCATGATCTGTACTGTTATTTAAGATTTGGTTAAAATCAGCTTCTTTAAATGAAATTTGAATCAATCGATAAGCTGTTGTGCCTGTATTTAGTCCGTAGGCATTATTATTTGCTACCCGGATATTTACCTCTGTTACTCTGTTAGCACCGGCTGAACCAAATACTGAAATACCACCACCACGACATTCGGCCTCAGGGTTGCTTGCAGAATCATTACAGTTTCCTGTCGTTTGGCCTTCAAGCCTTACATCGTAACCAGATGTAAATGAACCTTCGCTGTAAGTAACATTAGAAAAACCACCTGATTCAATATAACCTCTACTAGGCGATATCATATAAATGTCGTCAGAATTAGTACTATTACCTCCAGTATTTGAAGAAGCACCATTACTATCTAAATCGAACCCTGAAAATACGATTCTATCTACTTCAACCGTAGCACCTGTAAGTGCATTAATAACGGTAATCTTAAGATCCATGAAAGCAGCGTTCTCGTCAACATCTCGATCTCTTAGTCGTGTATCCAGTATTCCACCTGCAACACTAATGCATGGACCAGCCGGACTGATCTCATCATATTCATTATCTTCGTCGGTTATCTCAACTAATATAGCTAAGCTCTGGCCGTTAAATGAATTAGTAGTACCTATGCGGTAGATATCTCCAACTAAACAAGTGTTGAGATTACCATCACCTGCAACCTCAGTAATTGGATTATTATCCAGAGTAATATCAACTGCAAAAGCAGATGAGCTCATTAAAGCGAAAATAAAATAGCAAAAGCATGATTTAAACAATTGTTTACATACATCTATTTTATTAGTTACAAGTTTATTGAATACAACCAAAAATAACTTATCGTTATTTAAAAAATGAAACTTCATTTCTAGCCCTATTATTTTTATTTTGATATCTAGGATAACAACCCTAGCTTCGTAATTTAATATTGTATGCTCTACAGCATCACAATCTACTCTTTGTTGAGCTTACGAAATCCCCATGTAAGTTACTGATACGCATATACTTATCATGCAATATAAATTATTTTCCTCATTCCCAAACATAACACCGATAGAATTAATGAGAGATGAACGGTATAATTTATATTTATATTTGATACATTCTTTTAGGTATAAGCATCTGTAGGTGGGGTTAGGTTTTATAAGGTTCAAAGCTTTCAGCAAAAGATTTTTATCAGTATTTATTTGTGATCCTACGAAACATTTAAGTTTATTTAAAAATATCTAATAAATAAAAAATTGAAAGTTTTCATAAGTGGGGCAATTTCTATTTAACTGAATAGTTTAAATGACACCCCCCTACTTTTAGACGGTTTATCCTTCTCTTAGATCGATTGACGCTGTGCTGCAACATTATCCTATGAAGTAAGTCTATATACTTCATGTTACGTAGCAATTTCGTAATACTTTGATGTTTAGATTTATTCTAAATGAATTTTTCTGATAAAACACAGTGGGTACTTTTTAAAAAGTAAATTGATTGTTATCGATCTATAAGATGCTCGAAGGAGGGGCAGATGTTTTAGATACTTGATTTTTTTGTAAATAAATTAGAGCACGATACAAACAACCAAAAATCAGGGAGCCTCTACTGTGGCTTGGAATGTTAAGGTAGTGCTCGAAGGTACTGCGCTTAAAGAACCAATAGTCCATGTTAATCCTGTACCTGAATCAGGACTAGATTGATCTGGCGTGATTCCAGTGACTACAGGAGATATACCCGTCATGCTATCGTTCACATAAGTAAACCCAGCAGGAATAATATCGTTCACTGAAACAAGTGTAGCTGTACCAGGTCCAAGATTTTCTATCAAAAGATAAAAAGTGACGATATCTCCAATGTTAGGATTTGTATCACTCACTGTTTTGGTAATTTCTAGGTCCACTGTATCAGCTGCAAGTGGAGGATTTACAATCACAGTGGCCATTTCACTGGAAGTTATTGTCTCACCGGGTGCGAAAAATGCTCCCGCGCCTTCAACTGTAACACTACCCGTTAACGTTGTTGAACCAATTGGAAACGTTGAACCAGCGGTAAATGGTCGATAAGCAATTCTTTGGATTGTTGTTCCCGTATATTGATTTTCATACAAGCCTGTCAGGTCAGCAGACAGTGTTTCGCCATGATTATTTATTTCACTTTGAAAAGTGAAATTTTCAGTCGCCTGGTTCGATACGTCATAACAGACATAACCCGTTTCTCCATAATCAAAGGTTTCAGTATCAGTTTTGTCATTACATAAAGAATTTTTACTTACCCAAATATCATAAGTAACGGATCCAAAATCCATATCGATACAAACTTCTGTTAGCGTACCTATGTCCTGTGCATAGGCATCTTCCATGAAAATACCCCAAGCACCTTTTGGGTCTTGCCCCACTAAGTTTGATAAAAAATTATCAGCAATTCCTTCTGATTCATATGTTTTAGGGTTACCGTTTAATGCGGGTGATGTGCCAACATTTGGGAAATTGGGTAAATAAGGCTGTGGCCAAACACCTTCAGGTCCTCGGTTGTTAGTACCTGTACAATAGTTAGCTTGGTCATTAACGGATAAATCAGTTCCTGTCGAATTATCGGTAAATATCATATCAAAGTCAGCCTCGTTACAATTCGAAGCTCCCTCACCGAAACGACCATCACCCAATCTAAAAAGGATAACCGAGTCAGCTGCCCCTGTAGGTGGAATTAATTCGGCGGCTAAATCACCTGCGTATTGATGTAATCCCTTTACAGTTACACTATTGACCTGTTCAATAGGTGTAGCCTCATCTCCTACATTAAAAATAAAAGGGATTGTAGTACTGCCATTGTCTACAATATCCCATGCTATATCACCACCTACTGGCTGAGATTGGCAGAAATTGAATGCGTGTACAGAGGATGAGCTAAATAGACAGACAATAAAAAAAAATGAAGTTTTTATGGAAAGCACAAAACATCGATTCAATAAATCAAACAATTGCTTAACTTCGTCTAATATATTTATTAGGCACTTGTTAAACAAAGTTGAAAATAACGTCTTGTTATTTAAGAATTGGAAATGCATTTATAGCCCTATTTTTTTATATCTAGGATAATATTCCTAGTTTCGCAATTTGAAATTGTATGTCCTTACACATAGCAATCAGGTTCTCTATCTAAATATTACGAAATTTATCAATGAGTGTTTTACGCATATAAGTTATATGCAAAATACACTTTACTCCTGAATATATCACTTATCAGGTTAATGAGGGATGAATGATCAGTTTTGCATGGCTTGCTATATAAAGAATAATTGAAATGGGGTTTTCAAAAAAAATACAATACTTTATAGTTTTTCTAAGATCAGTTGATTTGTATTTAGATAGGCTAATTCCACTAGAAGACTATCGGAATAAATTTGAAAAGCTAAGTATAACGAAACTGCCGCTTAGCGGCTAAGTAAGAGACGAAATTCATAGAGAATATTTGAGCAAAGCGACGGTTACTCAAAGTAGTAAGGTTTTCAAAACCTTCTTAAAGAGTAGGATATGTACAATAATTATAGTTATGAAAACCATCAATAAATGATCGTTTTCTAAAGTGAAAACTATATGACTGGTTTATTCCGAATCATCAAGAACTGCAACAGCCTTTGCAGTCATTTCCACATAGATGGTTGTCGCCTTAGCTTCAACCATTTCATCGATACTACTCATTAATGATAACTGAGGCACCGAAGTAGCCGTCTCTTCAGATTGACCCAATTTGCAATCGAAGCTCCAGAATTTAGTACCAACCGGTAGCTTATTGCTGCGCTCTTTTTTTAGATACTTTTTTATATCGTGCTTTATCGAATCTACGATACGAGGCACTTTGATTTTAGGGTGATCTAGTTTAAAAGTCTTTTTCATTGGGATCCTAATAGAATGAACAACTACAGAACGCGAATAGCGTGCAACGGCGCGCAGTGTACATTTGATATAATGATTCTACAAGGTATTGGGGGGAAACCTATCTCTAATTGTTTTTAAATGACACCCCCCACCTTTTGCCTATTTTCTCATGTTAAAACTCTTATGTTCTTGAAAACGTAGTAATCAACCCAATATTATTAGTGTTGATGTTTACAACTAGTCTGTTTAAAATTAATTGTTAAGCTTAATGACAGTGAGTGAAGCAAGCGGTAAACTTAACTGAGTTACAACAAGTTAAATTAAGATGTTTTAAAAGTACATCTATCATCATTAGGAATAGATTTTTATTCCGACCTTTCGGGAGACCGATTACTTGGGGACGATTTTGGATTCGACGGAGATCACGAAACCTAAGGAGCATGTAGTGCGTTTAGTGAGCACTTAAACACTATCTAAAAAAACTTTAGTTGCCAATGATGACAACTACGCTCTAGCTGCTTAATAGCATCCTAGACTCCTGACCTTTCCCCGTCCGTAGGGCAAGTGTTCGGGATCATTTATACGGAATCGCGGTGAAGTACGTCTGGGACGGATCCGTTAAAACTTTTACCAGAATCGCTTCTTTCAATCCTGTCTAGTGGTTAGAAAAGAGTTAAATTAATAGCTAGACTAAACATGTAGCGCCTTCAGGCAGAGTATTTGCGGACGCGGGTTCGAACCCCGCCGTCTCCACCAAATATAATCAGGTCATCCGAGAGGATGGCCTTTTTTGTGTCCATAATAAAATTTATCTAAATCAGTTCTGTTGATTTGAAGATGTATTTTTTAGTCAAAAATGCAAAACAGGTAAAAAGGTGGGGGATGTCTATTTTAGCTTTTCGTTAATCACTTCACTTAGGGCAGTTGATAATTCGCTCCAAAATTGATTCATATGTTGTGATTTTTTTCTGCGTAGCTGTAACATCGCTACGATCAGATCAATTCTCTCAAAACCTTCTTCTTGAAGTAGTATCAGTGTGTTATTTTTAATTTCATCTTTTATAACAGATGCTGGAACCCAAGCTACACCAAGGCCTGCAGTCGCTGCTGTTAGTACCACACTACTCATACCCGCCAAAAATTTTTGCGAAAAACTGTGTGATGATCTCGTCACAATATCGTTATAAATGACGCGGCCTAAAAACACATTTGATGGGTAAGAAATTAGAGGGATTTTTTGTTTTTTTCGGATTAACTCATCTAATTTATACTTAAATTCAGGACTACAAACTGGCACTAATTGATCTTTGGTTACGATGGTTTTTTCAACTAAATCTAAAGGCGCTTGCAATGGTTGATCGGCTTTTTCGTAGGCCAACATCGCGGATACTTGTTCTGTCATCAGCAATTGAAAACATATGTCTTGGTTTGCTGAATGAATACGAATATCAGCTTGATCAATAAGATGCTCTACTTTTTGAATCGCTACAGGCAAAGATCCACTGGACAATGAATGCACAGATGCAATCGATATGCTGCGTTTGAATTCAGTATCATGGGCAAAGCCTTTACTCACTTTCTGTAACGCCAGTAGAGCCATTTCTAGCTCATTTTTCATTGATGATAGTGCTTTGGTTGGTACTGATGGTCGCCCTGAACGATCTACCAGCATAGTGTTTTCTGTTTCTTCTAACGCTTTTAAGCGCCGTGAATACGCGGGTTGAGAGATATTTCGACGTTGTGCTGCCAAGGTGATATTTCGTAATTCGATAAAGGCCAATAGGTCTTCTAAAGATTGTTGATTCATATTTTTCTTACGTTAAGTATTATTAGCATGGTTAGTAGCTTTAATTCACAAATATTATTGTACTGTTTTTCATGCATTATATGCATTTTAAATTAGATAAAAATGATTTTAGCCTGCAATAACCACATATAATTTAACTATTATCAGCTAAGTAACTAATTAGCACCTCTCTTCTAGATCTATTTATTCAATGCTAAGATAAAAAATTATTCACGACCCTACTCACGCTCCAGATGAGATAAAAACTGAAGACGATCGGTTATTAGCCTTATATTTTTATATAGATAAGTTAAATATTGATTTAAGCAGCTGACCTTATCAATCGAATAACTCTAAAGATTGAGTTTTATCTAAAAAATGAGAATGGCGATGTAAGTACTGGAATGTACTCAAGAATTTTCTTCTCTCTTTGCTTTCCGAGATCTTTCATGACGACAATTCGATCATCATTTTGAAGCACTGGATCAGCAATAGTTCCATTTCTTACCAAATCTAAATTCACAGGATAACGTTGGCCATTCCTAAAGAAAAACACATTTCGGGAATCACCTACATCTGATAAACCCTGAGCCAAAGCAATCGCTTGCAAAAAGCTTAGATTACCTTGAATTGGGAATACGCCAGGTGTTCTAACTTCACCTTCAACCGTCACTCGCTTTTCAATCGATTTATTAGTACGACTAATACTAACTTGAGGTGCTTGCATAAATTTAGTTAGCTTTTGAGTGATTTTTTGTTCTGCTTGCCCAATGCTCAAGCCAGCAACAGCTACACTTCCCACAAGAGGTAAAGAAATCGTACCGCTGGCTTCAACGGTTAAATTCTGAGCTGATAAATCAGCTACTTTGAACACACTCACATCTAAAACATCACCTACATTCAAATTGGCACCTGTAACAGGTGCTTGATATTGCTTAGAGGTAGGTGTTTGAGAATTATTAGCTGCTTGCTTTATACCTGAGCTACGATTAAGTGCATCTACTGAGCTAGCTGCTGCAGTCCTTTCAGCAACGTTAGGAGTGTAAGATCGAGTTGAAGCACATGCCGATAACAACATTATTGCTAGCACCGACAACAGCAATAGCCCTAAATTTTTATTTTTAATGTTCATCTTAATTCTCTTTAATTATTTTTACTAAGCGTGTCAGTACTTAACAGTCGTTTGCTTGTCTTAGTTATTCGTTTTTAGCTCAGTTTTATAACCCAGAGGATTATTACTTTGCCAGCGCCACGTATCATCACACATCTCCTGAATACCGTTTTCAGCCTGCCAATCTAATAAGGATTTAGCTAAGGCTGGGTTTGCATAACAACAAGCAATATCACCAGGACGGCGTTCAACAATTTTATACGCTACTTCTTTACCTGAGGCTTTCGCAAAGGCATTGACCATTTCTAAAACAGAATAGCCTATGCCTGTGCCTAAATTGACTGTGTAAATATTATCAACTTTAGGGCTTTCAAAAGCCTGCAATGCTTTTACATGTCCTTTAGCCAGATCTACAACATGAATATAGTCTCGCACACCAGTGCCATCAACCGTATTATAATCATCACCAAATACTGATAGCTGCTCGTAACGACCTACCGCCACACCTGAAATATAAGGCATGAGATTATTTGGAATATCATTAGGATCTTCACCAATTAAACCACTAGGATGAGCACCAACTGGATTAAAGTAACGCAACAGGCCAATATTCCATCCTTTGTCCGATACGTAGATATCACGCAGGATTTCTTCTAAATGAAGCTTTGAACGTCCATAAGGATTAGTTGCGCTAACAGCAAAATTTTCTTCAATGGGAACACTCGCAGGATCTCCATAAACAGTAGCTGATGAACTAAAGATGATACGTTTAACATTATTACGATTCATCGCATTAAAGAGACAAATACTGCCTGCAATATTGTTATCGTAATACATAAAAGGTTTAGCAACTGATTCACCGACCGCTTTTAGACCTGCAAAATGAATCACACCATAAATATCATATTTAGAGAAGGTATCGTCTAAAGTTTTAGGGTCACGTATATCGCCTTCAATGAAAGTAACTTTCTTTCCAGTAATTTGCTCAACTCTATCTAATGACACAGTTGAACTATTACAGAGGTTATCTAAAACAATGGGAGTGTAGCCTGCAGAAAGTAGTTCGATACATGTATGAGAACCGATGTAGCCTGCGCCGCCAGTAACTAATATATTCATTTAAATTATTGTAATGGGTTGCTATGAATTAGCTGAAGATTACCTTTCTGTATAAAAAATAGCCAGTTCTTGGGTAAGAAACTGGCTATTCAGTGTGTTTTAACCGACAACCTGATGATTACTTAATTAACAGGAATGCCTAAAAATACCAACTATTTTTTCTTAGTTGTTTTCTTCTCTGTAGACTTTTTCTTTGCAGGCTTCTTCTTTTTAGTTACTTTCTTTTTAGCAGTAGTCTTTTTCTTAGCCGGCTTCTTCTTTGCTGTTGTCTTTTTAGTTGTAGACTTTTTAGCTGTTGAAGCTTTCTTAGTAGTAGAGGTTTTCTTAGCTTTTGATGTTTTCTTAGCTGTAGACTTAGTAGTTGATGTTTTCTTAGCTTTAGCTGCTGCCGCTTTCTTTTTAGCTGCTGCTGTCTTAGCACTAGTTGATTTCTTAGCTGTAGACTTCTTCTTGGTAGAAGTTGATTTACCGCTAGTTTCACCTAACTTATAACCTTTAGGAGCAACACTCTTACCACGAGATGTTGAAATCTTGCTCTTAACATCTTTATACGTTTCGTCACCAATACCTGGTACGTTCTTTATATCAGCTGCACTTTTAAAACTACCATTTGATTTACGGTACTTTACAATCGCTGCAGCTTTATTAGGACCTACACCTTTTAAATACGCCGCTAAAGTAGCTGCATTTGCTTTATTTATATTAACTGTTTCAGTGCCTTTGAATTCTGTAGAGGCAAAAACCACCATCGGTAATAGCGCTAATGATAAAACAAACCCCAAGACAAACTTACGTAAATTTAACAACATTATATTTTCCTTTTTTATTAATAATTTATGATCACTACTCAGTCGATCTAACCTACTAATTGGTTCAAATTCAAAATGGGTAATAAAATTGACAATACTATTAATAAAACTACGCTTCCCATTACCAAAATTAAAACAGGCTCAAAGATACCTAACATCTTTGTCATCATTCCATCCGTTTCTCGTTCTTGTTGAATAGCTGCGCGTTCAAGCATATCGTCTAAGCGGCCACTACTTTCACCACTGGCGATCAAATGTACCGTCATAGGAGGGAAATAAGATGATTGCTCCAAAGCACGATTGATTGCCATACCTTCACGCACCTTCACGGCAGCATCTTCCACCGCTTTTCGCATAGGCATGTTTTGTACTACCTGTGCAGAAATTGACATCGCATCCAAGATAGGTACACCGCTGGATGCCAAAATACTGAGTGTTCTGGCAAATCTTGCTGTATTTAAGCCTCTTACCATTCTGCCTACTAAAGGTAATCGCAATAATAAACGGTCATATTTAAAACGCCATTTAGGTATTTTAATCATCTGTTTAAAAATAAAGAAGGCCAATACCAAAGCAATACCAACAAATATTCCATATTCACGAAAGAAGTCACTAATCGAAATCAATACTTGTGTCATTGCAGGAAGTTCTTGCCCTACATTATCAAAAACATTAATAATTTTGGGGACGATAAATACCAGTAAGCCAACCACAATACCAATTGAAAGTACGGTCAAAACTACAGGATAAAACATCGCATTAGAAATACGTTGTTGTGTCTCTTGACGAGATTCTGTGTAATCCGCCATACGTTCCAGTACGGCATCTAAATGGCCTGATTGCTCGCCCGCGGCAACAGTTGCACGAAACATATCAGGGAAAACAGAAGGAAACATTTTAAAGCCATCTGCTAAAGTATGACCTTCGACAACACGCGAACGCACCGCAGATAGTATATGTTTAACATTACGCTTTTCGGTTTGTTTAGCGGTAGTTGCTAACGCCTCTTCAAGTGGTGAACCGGACTGAACTAGCGTTGCCAACTGTCGAGTCAATAAAGCCAGATCCCCTGCTTTAACTCTTCCTGTTTTTTGTTTTTTAGGATTATCTGAATTCTCAGATTTTTCGACTTGATTAACTTCTAATGGTGTTAAATGACTATCACGGAGTAACTGCCTAACTTGTCTGACGTTATCAGCTTCTAGAATGCCTTTTTCTTCTTTACCCTTGGCATCCAAAGCCATGTATTCATAGGCAGGCATTAATTATATTAGATCGTCTGAAGTGTGTTTTGTATCAGCACGAGTCACACGTAATACTTCTTCTAGAGAGGTTCGACCTTCAATCACTAAACGCATACCATCTTGACGGATTGTGGGAACTTGTTGATGCACATGTTTTTCTACATCTTGCTCACTGGCACCATCATGTATAAGATTTCGAGCTACGTCGTCAACTTCAATAAATTCATAAATACCGTTACGCCCAACATAACCTAAACCGTTGCAGACGCTACAACCTTGGGGACGATATAAAGTCGGTGGATTCACCGAATCAATGCCCAATAAAGAACATTCAGTCTCATCAGGCGTATAAGCTGTTCGACAGTCACGACATAACAATCTGACTAGGCGCTGCGCAATTACACCTATCAAACTCGATGATAAGAGAAACGGTTCAACACCCATATCACGCAATCGCGTAACAGCGCCTACGGCAGTATTAGTGTGTAAGGTAGAAAACACCAAATGACCAGTGAGTGATGCTTGAACAGCAATTTCTGCTGTTTCTATATCACGAATTTCACCAATCATAACGACATCTGGATCTTGTCGAAGAATCGCACGCAAACCACGAGCAAAAGTCATATCAACTTTATTATTGACTTGAGTTTGACCAATCCCGTCGATGTAATATTCTATCGGATCTTCAACCGTCATGATATTGCGGCTACTTTCATTTAGATTAGTCAGTGATGCATATAATGTAGTGGTCTTACCTGATCCAGTTGGACCTGTAACTAAAATAATTCCGTGGGGCTTTTTAATCAGTTCCTTTAAACGATGATGAGTATCAGGATCCATGCCTAAATGCTCAAGATCTAAGCGCCCTGCCGATTTATCTAACAGACGCATTACAATTCTTTCATTATGTCCAGAGGGTAAGGTTGAGACACGCACATCAACACCACGACCGGCAACACGTAAAGAAATTCGGCCATCTTGAGGGATCCGTTTTTCAGCAATATCAAGTTTAGCCATTACTTTAATTCGTGAAATTACTAAAGCAGCTAAAGACCTTGGTGGTTCTAGAATTTCACGCAAAACACCGTCAACACGCATTCTAACGATCATGCGATTTTCGAAGGTTTCGATATGAATATCAGAGGCATTTTCTTTAACTGCTTGAGTCAGAATCGCATTGATTAAGCGAATTATCGGCGCATCGTCTTCTGATTCGAGCAAGTCTTCGGGTTCTGGCAAGGAATCAGCAACATCATTTAAATCTAGCTCTTCACCGAGGTCATCCATCATTGCGCTGGCGCCGGCTCCAGAATTATCATACTGACGCGCTAGCAAACGCTCAAAATCATCATTTTCGATTAATTGAAAAGAAACTTTAGTTTGCAAGAAGCGGTTTACTTCATTTGCAATCGCTGGCTTCAAGCCTTTCTTATAATGAACTATAGGCTGACCACCTGCATTGCGTTGTAGTACAACGCCATTGCGTTTAGCAAAACTGTAAGGGAAATCTAAAACTTTAGATTCCTCAATAGCTAGTGAATTTATATCTTTTAATGACACTGTTTGACTCATCGTTACTTATTGGACGAAGTGTCGGTAAAAATGTCTTTGCGCTTTTTAGGCATCACATTTTGTAAACGAGCAGGCACTCGATGCTGAATAGCTTTCGTAGCAGATGTTTTAGCGTTTCGGCGAGCATGTATTTCTGCTGCACGACTCTGTTGTTGCATTTTATGTTGCTTAATTCGATTATTATATTCCAACTCTCGTTGTTGTTGCTGACGAACATTCATTTGCTTCTTCTGTTCAGGCGTTAAACTTTGGGTTAAATCACGTTTCAAGTCTGCTGGGAATGTAGAGGCTTTATCCGTCAAAATTCCTCTACTTGTAATTTTTGAAGCTGTTTGAATATTTCTTAATTTACTGTATTTTTGACGCGTATATTCATCACCACTTAACACATCACGCATTATCACAGGATGGATAAACACCATCAAATTCTGTTTTCTTTTAGTTGTAGTGGTACTGCGAAATAATTTACCTAAGATGGGAACATCGCCTAATATTGGTGTTTTGGTGATTTGATCGGTAAAGGCATCCTCCATTAAACCGCCTAGTACTAAAACTTGACCATCTTCTATCATCGCACTGGTTTTAATCGAACGCTTATTGGTAATAATATCACTGGCAGAACTAGCGCTAGCAGCAATACTAGAAACCTCTTGTTCCACGTCTAAACGAATACTATTGCCGGCATTTATTTGAGGCTTAATTTTCAAGGTAATACCAACGTCTTGACGTTCAATGGTCTGGAATGGATTAGTAGTACCATTAGTAGTATTCGTCGTAGAACCTGTCACAAACGGCACATTCTGACCTACTACAATGCTTGCTTCTTCATTATCTAAAGCTAATACGGTTGGTGTTGATAAGATATTATTAGCGCTATCACCAGATAAAGCATCGACTAACAAGCCAAATCTATTGTTTCCAACATTATCCACCAAACCTAATCTTCCACCCCCACTTGCAGGAGCAACACCAGCCAAAGCGTTATCGCCTCCAGCTAATACATTTAATAAAGCACCTACACCAGCAACTGTTCCAGCTCCACCTAGCAAACCTTCTGAACTGCTGAAACCAAGACTTGCTCCCAAAGTTTTAGACAAGTCTGAAGTCACTTCAGCAATCACTGCTTCGACTAATACTTGCGCACGCCTAACATCTAAACGAGCGATGACATTTGCTATGTTTCTTTGAACATCCGGTTCAGCAGTAATAATCAAGGAGTTAGAAGCTTCATCAGCTTGTATATCAATTTCTGCTTTTTGTGTTCCGGCAGCTCCTTTGTTTGTAGCTTTAGTCGTTTTTTGTAATTTAGAAAAACCCGTTAGTACTTGGGCCAAGTCTTCTGCTTTAGCGTATCGTAAATATATGACTCTAGTTCTTTCTTCCAATGGCTGAGCTGTATCTAATTTAGCGATGATTTTACGTACTTGTTGTCTTGAAGACTTATCTCCACTCAACAACAAGCTATTCGTTCTTTCATCTGCAGAAATTTTATTTTTTGTTGGTGCGCCTTTAATATTTGATTGCTGTAATTTTTGAATCGTAGCTGCAAGGTCTTTGGCAGAAGCATATTTTAAAGGAACTACTTCCAATTCTTCATCATCAGCACGGTCCATACGTTTAATGACTTTAACAAGGCGTTCTATATTCGCAGCACGATCTGAAATCAGAATCGTATTGCTTGGGCCATACGCTTGTAACTGACCTGTACTTGGGACTAAAGGACGTAATATAGGCACTAACATTGCCGCTGGCACATGTTCGACGCGAATAACACGTGTAATTAATTCATCCGATTTACGTCTACTTCTTTCTGTGCTTTTTTCTTCTTTCTCACCAATAACTGGAACGGGCTGTTGTTTAGCTTGATTTGAGGGAACAACTTTAATTAAGTTACTGCCAGCTCCCGCAGGAACTGCTGAAAAACCATGTACTTGTAGAATTGATAAAAACAATTCATACAATTCATCAGGGTCGACTTCTCTACCGGTGATAACAGTGACACGACCTTTAACCCGTGGATCAACTACAAAGTTCTTACCAGTAATACGAGAAACCGTTTCTATTAAAGCGGGAATCTCAACATCATTGAGTTCAATTTGAGCAGATTCTTGAGCAACAATATTTGTTGAGAAAACAATACTCGCTAATAAACTGCTAGCTATAAATACCTTAGATTTGTATTTAACGTTAAATAGCCATCTGGTGTTGATGCACTTATTGATTAAGTGTTGAAATAGTTCTAGCATGATGGCTTTCCCAAAATCCCCTGTGAAGTAAGCATATTTTTTGTGTTTTTGTGTTTTTGATTATAATAAACAATAATTTGCATGCCTGATTTGCCCATAATTATATTGTTAATCAGACAGTTAACGAAATAAGTTTAACATTTATCTCTATTGTACACTAAGTTTTACGACTGAATTCATGAAAAATACAAGCAGTTTGTTTAAATTATGGTTTTTTATAATCATAATAATTACCAACCTAACATTTCAACAGATATGACTTTAATTAGAACAAGTAGTTCCCTGTGCATATTTTCATTAATTGTCTATTTAAAATCAGATAATTCAAATTACATAAAAACAAAATGAATACTAAACAACTAGAAATCACCATAAATACCACCGGCAGAAGTACGTATGAAATTACAGGCTTGGTGAATGAGAAAATCACTACTAGCAATATAGATTTAGGTGTTTGTCATGTATTTATTCAACATACCAGCGCTTCACTTATAATCACTGAAAATGCTGATCCTGATGTAAGGGTAGATCTTGAGACAATCATTCAAAGATTATCTCCTGATGCAGATCCAGAATATCTACATACACTCGAAGGCCCTGACGACATGAGTGCGCACGGACGTAATATGCTAACTCAAACTGAGATGACTATTCCAATCACCAATGGCCGGTTGGGTCTAGGGACATGGCAAGGACTTTATTTGTGGGAGCATCGTTATAGTGATTTTAAGCGTAATATTATACTTACGATAATGGGGTAAGATCATTTTTTAGATTGCTTTTAAGATAGCCCCTACCTTTTTACTTGTTTTTATTTTTGCTTAGTCAAAGATAAAAACCAGATTAAGAATTAGACAATTCCTTTCTCACCACCTATTTCAAATAAGTTGATAAATAGTATGACAGCTAGTCGGAATATGCTTTTCAGTGAGGTAAAAATTTTCTAAAATTTAGTTATTAATAAAAATAATAAAAGGTTTAAGTAAATGGATTTCAAAAAATATCTTCGAATTCTCGTTAAAAATGATGGTTCTGATCTATATTTAACCTTCAATGCTCCACCTTCAGCAAAATTTCAAGGTGAATTAAAAGCCTTAAGCCTTGAGCGAATGACTTCAGAGGACTTGGATGAAATTGCCAAGTTTTTAATGAACAAAGAGCAACAAGATCAATTCGAATCAAAACCAGAAATGAACCTTGCTCTAGATGAGCCAGATATTGGTCGTTTCCGTATCAATATATTCAAACAACGTACTCACCTTGCAATGGTGATTCGTAATATCAAAGTTGATATTCCGAATGCAGACGCGCTTGGATTACCACAGATTCTAAAAGAGATTATCATGCAAAAGCGTGGTTTGATTTTGTTTGTGGGTGGTACAGGTTCTGGTAAATCGACTTCTTTAGCGGCATTAATAGATCATCGTAATGCGAATTCAGCAGGCCATATCGTGACTATTGAAGATCCAATTGAGTATGTTCATCCACACAAAAAGTCATTGGTCAGCCAACGTGAAGTGGGTGTTGATACTGATACCTATGAAGATGCGTTGGAAAATACTTTACGTCAAGCACCAGACGTTATTCTTATTGGTGAAATTCGTACTGAAGAGACTATGGAACATGCTTTGGCATTCGCTGAAACGGGGCATTTATGTTTATCTACCTTACATGCGAATAATGCTAACCAAGCACTAGATCGTATTATTAACTTCTTCCCTGAAGAACGTCATAACCAACTATTACAAGATATCGGTTTAAATATTCAAGCCTTTATCTCGCAGCGCCTAATTCCTACGGTTGATGGAAAACGTGTTGCTGCTATCGAAATCCTTATCGGTACTCCGATGATTAAAGAATTGATTACCAAAGGCGATATCATGGGAATCAAAGAGATCATGGAAAAATCAGCAGAGTTAGGCATGCAGACTTTTGACATGCACATTTATAAACTCTACAAAGAAGGCATTATTTCATTAGAAGAAGCGATGAAGAATGCTGACTCTCCAAGTAATTTACAAGTAAAAATGAATCTTGAAGACAGTTCTTATTCTGAAATGTCTACTGAAGTACCTGAAATCGATAGAGATGGCAATGAAGTAGAAGACTCGATGTTTGCTGGTTTGTCACTAGAATCTATGGGAAAAACTAAAGAGCAAGTTGACGAAACCAATAAAATTCTTAAAACACCTCAGGAATTGATGGAAGAAAAAATTAATAAACGACTAGAGCAAAATGCTAAGCATAGTGAAGAAGTTAAGAAATTTGATGATTTAATTAAAACTGATTTGAAAGTAAGATAATTTATATTGTTGGTTAATTAATCAATTTAGAAATAATACTAAGTAAACGTGTAGTAACACCCCGGTGTTGCTGCATAAATCTTTCAGATTTTTCTTTAAATAGATTCACCTCAGAACCTTGTTCCTCTAGTTGCTTTTTATCCGTGAGTATTTGAGATAGTTTTTTACTTATTTCGAATTCATCATCACAAACAAATAATAATTCTGCCACTGACAATTCTGTCGCAATATCTTCAAAATTAAACATATGAGGCCCACTGACTACAGGTACACCAAATAAAGTAGCCTCTAATGGGTTATGCCCCCCGGTTTTTACCAAACTGCCACCGATGAAAACAATGTCTGCAGCACTAAACCACATTTGCATTTCACCCATACTATCGCCAAGGATTACGTTGATTTTTTTATTGTTAGAACCCGCATAGTCTTCAGTATGACTTCGATTTTCACTATGCCTGACAATATTCAATGTTTCAGGAAGTTGCTCAAGACACTGCTCATAAACGTCGTCAAATCGCTCGGGATGTCGTGGCACTAAAACCAATAATAATTCAGGAAATTGCTTTAATAAATTGACGTAAGTAAATAATATTTTTGAGTCTTCACCTTCATGCGTACTTGCTGCCACATAAACTAAGCGTTTGCTTTGATCAGTAACATTCCATGTTTTTAAATACTTTTCAGCTTGAGTAACTTGGCTTTCATCAATGCTAATATCGTATTTAATATTGCCACTTTCTTCTATTTGGCTCGTCTTCGCGCCTAGCTGAATGAATTTTTCTGCATCACTTTTTGAACGTACTGCGATGGTATTTACTTTGGATAAGGTCTCAGCAACAAGGCTTTTTATCTTTAAGTAAGATTGAGTAGATTTATGTGATAAACGCGCATTAACCATCAACACAGGAATCTGTTTTTGATGGCATTTGGCATATAAATTAGGCCAAATCTCTGTTTCTACTACAATCAAAACTTGGGGTTGATAAGCTTTAATAAAACGAGAAACTATACCTAATAAATCATAGGGAAAATAAACATGAAGCAGTTGTTGTTTTTGAATTTGGTCGAAAAATAATGCTTTCACACGATCTGATCCCGTTGGGGTGGTCGTTGTGACTAGTATCGGAGTATCTGAATAAGTATCTAACAATTCCTCTATCAAAGGTTTGGCAGCAATAACTTCACCCACTGAAACAGCATGAACCCATATTACACTTTTATTAGTATTATTTTTTACTAACGCTAAACGTTCAGACCAACGTTTTCGGTAATTAGGATTAGAACGACTTCGTAGCAACAAGCGTAATAAAACTAAAGGGAAAATAAGATACAAAAACAATGTATAAAGCGAGCGCTTTAATGACATTTTTGATAACCCGACTAAGCACTAAAAGCAGAAGAATAACACAGCAAAACATTAGCAATAAAATAAAGCCTTAAATAATATTAGGTCAAACTCTCAATACCAAAATCTCAACACTTCAACTCGGAAATATTAGATAGAAGCTACGTAATGTAGCTCTAACACTGTAAGTCGAGTTGAATTTATGGCAGACTTCGTGCCGTTAAGGAATTAGCAGTATCTGATATCGGATAAAACGTAATTCCTAATCTTCTATTTATAAATTTCAAACGGTATTTTCTATGAAAATTAGCAACAACAAAATTGCTTCGCTAGGTTACACACTTAAAAATGATGATGGTGCAATTCTTGACCAAGCTGACAAAGACAACCCTTTTCTTTATATGCATGGTACTGGTGGCATCATTAAAGGTTTAGAAAATGCTTTAGAAAACAAATTAGTGGACGATCATTTTAATTTAATTGTGGCACCTGAAGATGCTTACGGAGAACGTGACGATAATCTTACAGAAGCCGTTCCACGAACTATGTTTGAAGGAGTTCCAGATGAAGAACTAGTTGCTGGATCACAATTTCATGCGCAAACTGCACAAGGCACACAAATCATTTCAATTGCTAGTATTGAAGGCGATACAGTACAAATAGATGCTAACCACCCACTGGCTGGTGAGACTTTGCACTTTGATGTTACCGTACTAAATATTCGCGATGCTACCGAAGAAGAAATCTCGCATGGTCATCCACATATGGAAGGTGGCTGTGGACACGATCACGGTTAATTTAATCTAAAGATTAAATAAAACGCACATCTATTCCCAAAAGCTAAAAAATCCAAAGACTCATAAGATACGATGAGTCTTTGGATCATAATCCTAGTAACATCCTTGTCTTATTCAAGACAAACACTCGTAAAAGAAACAAACCAACTCTAGTCTGAAAATGAAAACCAGTTAAAAGGTGAGGGGTGTCTTTTTAAATAGAAAAATATAATTACTTTTCAATAGCATAGCCTTAAATATACAAATGGTAATGGTATCTTAAGAGCCAATCCTTGTAGTCAAATTACCCTAGTGAAACAATGGATTTTTTTAGGCTCATTCAGCTTAGGTAAAGCTACATTTTCGTATAGTAAGTATATAAAGATAGGCTCAATATAAAAATAATAAGCGCAAATAATAGACACAAACCCAAGTATGAAGAAATTTTTACAAAAGAAAGACTTGCCCTCGCTCTTAGTTTTACTAGTGCTAATAACGGTGCTCGCCTTCATTTATATTAAACCAGAATCAATTACAGGCAGTTTAAGTGATAGAAATAATGGTATCGAACATATTATTTATAATGACAATTATGAATTAAAGCTTAGTGACCAAGAAAAGTTATGGTTAAAAAATAGTCCTACAATTAAATTAGGCATTGATAGAGCCTTCCCTCCTTTCGGTTCTGTGACTTCATATAACGAATACATCGGTTTCAGTGCTGACTTTATGAGAATCATGGAACATCGCTTGAATATCAATTTTGATATCGATCATGCTGCAACATGGAATGAAACTATGCAGATGGCGAAGTCTGGCGAATTAGATATTGTCGCTGCATTAGTTAATACCAAACAAAGGCAAGGTTTTTTAGATTTCACCCAACCTTATATCAGTAATCCTACGGTTATCATTAGTGACGCTATCAATAAAGGATACATAGGATCTCTGGAAAATCTGAATGGGCAAAAAGTGGCTATTGAAGAAGGGTCATACGCTTATGAAGAAATAGCTTTAAAATATCCTGAAATTGAATTAATTCCTGTTAAAAATACCAATCTTGCCTTAAGTTTAGTCGCCACTAATGTGGCAGATGCTTATGTTGGGAATGCAATTACAGCCAGTTATTTAATCAAAATGTTTGGTCATCAAAATCTAACTTTTTCTGGTGAAACTGATTACTCAAGTGATCATAGTATTGGTGTACGTAAAGGCAACGAGATTTTACTCGGCATATTTCAGAAAGCATTGGAGTCTATTAGTTTAGAAAACCGCAAAGCCATTACAAATTATTGGTTTGGAATGAAAGTTGAAAAAAGCATAAGCACCAACACCATCGTTAAGATTGGCGCTACATTTTTCTCTTTACTATTGATTTTATTAGCTTGGTCTTTTAGTCTAAGAAAAACCAAAAATGAACTAAAGTATAGTCAAACATTAATTAAGTTAGAAGCCGAGCAAGACCACTTAACGGGTTTAGGAAATCGTCGTAAGTTTTATCAACTTCTCGAAGAAGAAATACAAAAAGCAGAAAAGACAGGAGATTCCTTCTACTTACTTCAACTTGATTTTGATAGTTTCAAAGAAATTAATGATAATTTTGGCCATTCAGTGGGGGATTTGTTAATAGTTGAAGCTGCAAAACGTATTAATAACTACTTATCAACCAACGATATAGTTACTAGATTAAGTGGTGATGAATTCATGCTCATCATATCTAATAGTACAAATAAAAATAACATCGAACTCTGTGCAGAAAAAATAAAAACGAGTATGAGCAATACTTTTTATCTTGATGAAAATGAAGTTCATACTTCAGTTAGTATTGGTATTACTGTTTATCCTCATGATGCAACAAGCTCTGAACAGTTAGTTAATAATGTAGATCAAGCGACATTTCATTCGAAGAAATTAGGTAAGAATCGTTTCTCACATTTTACTAGCTCCATGAAGAACGAAATTATCTTACGTAACAATATGATTAAAGATTTAAGGTTGGCAATTAAAGAGAATCAGTTTGAATTACATTATCAACCCATAATAGATATTGCTACAAATAAAATCACAAAAGCTGAAGCACTTATCAGATGGAATCATCCGACTCGTGGCTTAGTTTCCCCTGATAGTTTCATTCCTCTTGCAGAAGAAACCGGACTCATCATTGAAATTGGTGAATGGGTCTTCAAAAAATCTGTTGAAGATACCGTGAAAATAAAAAAATTGCTGAATACAGATTTCCAAATGAGTATCAATACGTCTCCTTTGCAATATGGCAAAAATGGTATGAATGTCTCAGACTGGTTCAGTCACATCATTACCTCTGGCCTGTCAGGTAAAAACATAGCGTTAGAAATCACTGAAAGCGTTTTAATGGAATCTAGTGATTCGATTAAAAACAAGCTATATAATCTAAGAGATTTAGATGTACAAATCTCTATTGATGATTTTGGCACAGGATATTCTTCATTATCATATTTAAAGAAATTCGACATAGATTACTTAAAAATAGACCGTTCATTTGTACAGAACTTATGTGAAGATTCAGATGACCTTGTGTTAATACAGG
The DNA here is from genome assembly GCA_036960615.1 of Cocleimonas sp. GTDB lineage: Bacteria > Pseudomonadota > Gammaproteobacteria > Thiotrichales > Thiotrichaceae > Cocleimonas. The sequence continues at coordinate 22,667 of JBALXO010000032.1, forward strand.
CGATTATTATTATGGCGCATAAGCTAGGATGTAAAGTAATTGCTGAAGGTATTGAAAATGAAACACAACTGGCAATGTTGGCTAAGGAAGGATGCGATTATGGTCAAGGTTACTACTTTGCTAAGCCATTAGCTTCAAATGAGTTCATGAGATTACTGAAACACTGGGAAGATAACAATACAAGCGATAACAGTGATAGTAATGTTCAGGTTATTCCTTTTAATAAACTCACTTTAGATAAATCGTCTAATAACTCTATTAGTTAATTCATTGAATAACTATTGATTGATCGATAACTATAAACAATAGTTTTTGACAAAAATAAAGGCGCTAATGGCGCCTTTATTTTTAATCAGTGTGTGGTTTTAGTTAAAATTAAGACATTTTTAACATCAATTTATTCAACTTACTTACAAACCCTGCTGGATCTTCAAGCTGAGCACCCTCCGCAAGTAATGCTTGATCAAACAATATAGCCGCCCAATCTGCAAACTGCTCATCATCTGTCTCGGCTTCCATGCGCTCTATTAATGGATGGGCTGGGTTTATTTCTAATACAGGCTTATTGCTTGGCATATCATGCCCTGCTTGTTTCATCAGTGTTTGCATATACAAAGCCATATCCTGATCATTTAATACAATGCAAGAAGGCGAAGAAGTCAAACGATGAGAAACACGAACATCTTCAACTTTTTCATCTAATACTTCTTTAAGATGCTTGATAATTCCACTCGCTTTTTCTTCTACTTTCTCTTGTTCTTTTTTATCTTCATCACTTTCAAATTTACCAAGGTCTAATTCGCCTTTAGCAACAGATTGTAACTTCTTACCGTCAAACTCTTGTAAGCCACTAACTAACCATTCATCAACTCGATCGCTTAATAGTAATACTTCAATTTCTTTCTTACGGAATACTTCAAGATGTGGGCTGTTTTTCGCTGCAGCAAATGATTCTGCAGTGATGTAATAAATATCTTCTTGCTCATCTTTCATGCGAGAAACATAGTCCTCGAGAGTCACATTCTCTTCTGTAGAATCTTCTTGCGTAGATGAGAAACGAAGCAACTTAGCTATCTGCTCTTTGTTACCCATATCTTCGCCAGGACCTTCTTTTAGTGCACGACCAAATTCATTCCAGAACTTTTGATATTCATCTGCTTCGTTTTTCGCCATTTTATCTAATAAGCCTAGTACTTTCTTCACTGAGGCTTTTTTCATAGATTCTACAACATGATTACTCTGTAGTATTTCGCGAGATACATTTAATGGAAGATCGTTTGAATCAATCACACCACGTACAAAACGAAGATAATGTGGCATCAAGTTTTTAGTATCATCCATAATAAAAACACGTTGCACGTATAGTTTAATACCATTCTTTTGCTCTGGCTCCCAAAGATCATGAGGCGCTTTTGCTGGTACATAGAGCAATGATTTATATTCTAATTTCCCTTCTACATGATTATGACTCCATGCCAACGGGTTCTCCCAATCATGTGCAATGTGTTTATAGAATTCTTGGTAATCTTCATCTTTAAGATTACTTTTTGGTTCTGTCCAAAGTGCATTGGCTTTGTTAACAACTTCCCACTCTTCAGTCAATTTACCTTCTTCATCTTGCTTGCGCATTTTTACAGGTAACGGGATATGATCCGAATAAGTTGAGATTACATTTCGTAAACGCCACTCATTAGCAAATTCTTTTTCTTCTTCTTTTAGGTGTAAAACAATTTCTGTACCGTGGGCTTCTTTGATCGTTTCTTCAAGAGTAAATCCATTTTCACCATTAGACTCCCAAATAACGCCCTGCTCTGGTTTATCACCAGCGCGACGAGTTGTTAGAGTCACTTTATCCGCGACAATAAAAGATGAATAGAAACCAACACCGAACTGACCAATTAGATTTGAATCTTTAGCCGCATCACCAGATAGTTTTGATAAGAATTCTTTAGTACCTGATTTGGCTATAGTGCCTATGTTATTGACCACATCTTCACTGTTCATGCCAATACCATTGTCCCTAATAGTGACGGTATTTGCTTCTGCGTCGAAATCTACTTCAATTCGTAATTCAGAATCACCTTCATAAAGAGAGTCATCTGAAATTGCCTCAAAACGAAGTTTGTCACATGCATCGGATGCATTTGAAACGAGTTCTCTAACAAAAATCTCTTTGTTTGAGTAAAGTGAATGGATCATCAGATGGAGTAACTGATTTACTTCAGTTTGAAATTCCATATTTTGTTTTTTTGATTTAGCTTCAGCCATTTTAAATATCCTAATAAACCTTGAGTTAACTAATATAATTGTAAGAATGTTGCTGAAAATGTATGGTCTAAACGAAACTTTTCAAGATAAATGTTGTATTATTATTTAGCCCCACTGATTGATTCGGTGGCTTAAAATCAAAACGGTTTTTTATAGGATATTTTATGAGTCGTTCAGGCGGTATGTCGCAATTATTAAAAGGCATTATTATTGGTGTTCTACTAATTATCGCCATCATAGGAACGATGCGATTACTGGATAAAGACGGCTCGTTATCTTCATTAAGCACGAATAATACAACGCAAATAACAACGCAAGATTCTGTGGATATAGTAGCTCCCTCGATAACATTAAACCCTGACAGCTCTGAAAAAGCCCAAAATGCTAATAACACGCAGAACAATTCAAATATTGGTGATTTGAATGCAAAAATACCTGAAGAGACAATTATTGCAAAGTTTGAAGTTAACGAAAATACCATCGATGAAAGTACTACCAACGTCATTAATACTGAAAATACCGTTCAACCTGTATTAGAAGATGAAAGAACCCCTGAAGAAGCGACCAACAAAGACTTAAATACTATCACCTTTGGCATGATGGAACTAAATGCAATTAACCCCAATAATAAGCAAGCATTGAAGGTTGGTTACAGCGTATTTGATCAAAACAATGTAAAAGTAGCGGAAAGTACTAATGCAAGCAACGCTTCTTATCGACTACCGATTGGACAATATAAAGTTGAAACAACTTTAACCCGAATTGATGATGCGACCAATCAAGTGATTCCTGTACTAACTAAAAGCCGTTATATTATTGTAAGAAAAAATTCCACTGCAAAACAAACCTTTGAATTAGAACCTCCAACTACAACAGGGGTTTTACAAGTTTCAGCTAAAATGAATGACCAAATCATTCGAGCTAATTTCGTTATACAGAAAGCAAATGGTGAAGTGGTAGCATCACGAGATAATGTCACAAGTAGCTTATTTAAACTAAATACGGGTACTTATAAAGTAACTGTAAGTAGTGGGAATAACAAAGATTTTAAGAGTGTAGAAGTTAAAGCAGGTGAGTCACTACAGACTGTCTTCACTCTGAAACAAGCTGCGCAACAAGGTAAATTACTCGTTAGAGTTTTTGACACGCGTTCCAGCAATCCTGTACGTGCTGATATTTCTATTACTAATGCCAATGGAACTGTTATCCAAGACATAAAAGCGTCAACTCAAACTGAATTGTCTTTAGCTGCGGGAGATTACAAGATTAGAGTAATTGGTCCTAATGGCACTTCTAACAAGAACATAAGAGTTAACCCAGGCCAAGAAATTAACGAAATTTTCCGTTTTGATGCTCCTAATATCAACACTGCTTCTGGAGATAACTCTCAAAATAATACTACCCAAATTACTGATACCGTTACAATTAAGCCAGTCGAAAACCAACCTGAAACACCTTTAGTTCCTGAGAACACTGATAGTAATAAAGTGACATTAAGCGTTATTGCTCAAGATGAGCAAACTAGAAAATCGATGAAATCTAATATTTATATCCAAACACCCGCAGGTAAACATTTAGATAAAAGAACCTATGTAGACTCTGCCAGTTTTAGTCTGACACCTGGTGTGTATAAAGTCACAGTTAGAGCCAACAACAGAAATAATGTAGTTAAAACCATTCGTATCACAGAAAATGAAAACGTCAGTGAAATATTTTTATTAGTTAATCCGAACAAATCATTAAATCAAGCTAGTCCCTCAACATCAGTCAGTACGGCTGTTGAACTAGCTAAACCCGTTAATACTCCAACGGCAATTGCCACAGGGTTTTTAAATGTTTCAATGCAAGCGCCAAATAACCAAAGAGTGAATAAGAGTGCTCTTAATACACATTTCATTGTCTCTACTACAGCCGGTAAAAAAATTGTAGAACTCACTAGTGTTACCGTAGGTAATTTTAAACTAGACGTTGGTTCTTATGTTGTTACTGCTGTACACAATAATAAAAGACGTAGCCAACGCATTAATATCAAACAGAATCAAAATACACGTTTAGCATTTAATACCTCTGATTTCCAAGCGACAAAAGGAATCCTAAGAAGTCGTATCGTAGATCAGTCAGGTAGACCATTAAAGGGAGATTTGATCGTTAGTAGTATGTCTGGTCAAGTGGTTGCACGAGCAAATAACGTTTCAAGTGCAGTTTTTGATCTCTCTCCTACCAGACATTCTATTAGCGTGAATTATCAGGGACTATCAGGAAATGAAGTCGTGAATATTAATGCCAATGAAACAACAATTCAAACTTTCACCATTGCACCTAATAGAAACCCTCCATCAAACAATACTAATCAAGCACGGGATATAAGAGATATTCTTAAAGAGAAACTCAAAAAAGAAATACAGAGACAACTCTAATAGTAAACAAAAAATACTGTTTGTCTGAAAAAATACAGATTATACAAAAATAATATAAAATGAACTACTTAGCAGAATAAAACACTGAAAAGTGTGTTTATATGCCAAAGGGTGTATCTTAAATAATAATAAAATAAAAATGAAACTCACCGAAATACCTCATAGAATAAGTAATGCAGGTTTGTCCCTTGTTTGGCAGGCTTACACTACAGTTTTATTCGTATTAATAACTTCCTTATTATTTATTAGTGACCCTGTAATCAAATACAGCACCGATATCTCTATCGCTGTATTAACCATTATTGCAGTTACTAGCGGTTTCTTTATATGTAAAAAATCGCTATTACCCTGGGGAACACTACTCCTTGCGATCATCTTGATTAGTAGTTCTTTTATTATTAACTCTCTTATTTTCTTTGGCTTCCAAATAAGTACACAACTTCCTTTTTGGTTAGAAGTTGCTGGAGTATTTATAACAGCCTCATATAGTGCCAGCTTGTTATATATGTTTGAAAAGCAATACAACTTGAAGGGAGTAAGCATAGATTTTACTTTAATAGCCTTATCCACGACCTGTTTAGTCTTTTTAGTTTCACCCAATTTATTAAATAACGTGGTGTATCAGTTAGATACCTATGAACAAAGTTTAGTTTTCAATATTATCTTAGGAAGCGTGTTCCTTTCTTTATTAGTAATGGCAAATTTTCTCTCAAAGAAAGTAATAGTTAAAGACCTATTATTAGGTGTAATGGTTTTGTCTCTCTCTATACATTTTTATTTAGAAGCATTCATTGCTTTCAAGTACTTTAGTAATAATGAAACACTCAATAAAATATCTTGGTTTTTTTATCAACTACCTGGGATTCTAGCCATATTCTATATGTTCACTGAGGAATTTGAATATAACTTTAAGCCTAATAAAGCGAAGAAAATGGGACTAAAACTATTATGGATAGCTTCTATTTTAGGTGTATTGATAGTTCCCATCGGTGTGATTTATCGTTGGATATTTGAGTTACCTAGTCTCGATCATTTAACGATCGCTGTCATTGGTGGAGTCATGAGCATCATTGTTATTTGCCGCATGATTATTTTAATCATTAATTATGAGAAACAACGTCAAACATTAAAAGAAATCGCATTTACTGATTCATTAACCGGAATATCAAACTATTTGGGACTTCAATCAAACATCAGTCAATTAGAGAACATATTTATTTTAAATATCAATATCGAAGACTTCAAGTCTATCAATGATATGTACGATAGAAAGTTTGGGGATCAAGTTTTAATAAGCTTAGCAAAGAGAATAAAGAACACTAGTGGAGTATTACATGCTGCACGAATGACTGGAGATAACTTCTTAGCTATTCTTCAAATCAGAGAGAAAAGTATTGATGAAGCTTTTCTAGCTTTCGAAAAAGAGATTGGTTTATGGGATACGGTTCTTAACAAGCGTGTCGCTGTACCACTAACCTATGGTGCTAGCCACAGCAGAAAATCAGAAAACTTAGATATATTGGTTCGAAAATCTGAAATGGCGCTTAAGTCATCTAGAGCTCAAAAAACAAACTTTACGCTTTATCAAGAGTCTGACGATTTATTCGTTTCGACTTTAAAAACGGAATTACCCAGACATGAATTACGAGAAATTTTACAACGTTCAATAGATAAAAACAGCTTGCCTATACATTTCCAACCTATATATGATATTCAAACAGGTTCATTAAAAGCCCTGGAAATGTTAATTCGCGTGAGTTCAATTAAACACGGTTTGTTAATGCCCAGACAATTTTTAGAGCAAGCAAAATCATATGGTTTACTTACGGACTTAACACATACTTGTATTAGTATGGTAGCTAAGCAATTCCATAGTCTTCCTGATGTTACTATTAATATTAATATTCCACCTTATATGTTGGATGATAGGAAAACACTAAATCAATTCATTACTAGTTTCAAAACCAATGAATTGCCTACTAATCGCTTCTGTATTGAAGTCACAGAAGATGGAGATATTCCTACAGAAAACTTGATACCAGCCATCAATTTATTAAAAAATGCTGGTTTTACGATAGCAATGGATGACTTTGGTACTGGTTATTCATCACTTGGAAGATTATCCAGCTTACCTTTTGATAGTGTTAAAATAGATCGTAGCTTATTAGTTGAAGCAGACAATGGAAATAAAACTATTTTAGAGTCGGCTATTAACCTAGTAAAACGTCTAGGTGTTTCAGTCTGCGTAGAAGGCGTAGAAACTCTTGAACAATTGGTGCTAGTAAGAAGTTTAGGAGCAGATTCTGTACAAGGTTTCTTATTCTCAAAACCTAAAGCTGTTATAACTGATAATCAATTTTCTTTAAATGCAGCAGATATTGTTGCTGAGTTTTAATCAAAAAATAACTAATAACCCAATTCAAAAACCATCCAACTCGTTTGTGATAACTTTAACAGATGAGTTCCCTCATCAATCTCTTTCCATAACTTAGCATCTGGGCCGAGCCAATGATTACGAGATGGCGTTAATTTACCTTTCTTATTTTGATTTAGATAAGCAAGACGACTCCAATAATACTTTTTGAGCCAATTGCGACATTTCCTAAAAACTAATTTACTTCGCTCATGGTCTCTTATATCTAAACTATCAGAGAACTCACTCAATCTAATTTCTAACTTCCCTATAAAAAGTGTATTACCTTCAAGAATAGAAGGCGTAAAGAGTAATTTACAGCTACCAACATTTAGCACTAAGAGCTTAAATGGTGACTCTTCAACGATAGAATCACAATATTTTCCCGCTATCTCTAAAAAATCAACTTGATCTTTAGTAGACATAAAAAAAAGTATTTCTGCATCCATGAAAAATATTAGGTCTCTACTATTGAGGGGTTTTACTTAATTGAGTGACTATTTTATCTAGCAATTAACTAATGTGTTCAAGAATCCCATCAAGTTCATCAAGGTTATTATATTCAACGACCAGCTTACCTTTACCTTTGTTGTTATATTGAATATTAACAGCTGCCCCAAGCTTCTCTGATAACGACTCCTCTAATTTTTGCACTTCTAAAGCTTTTTTCGGAGTCGTAGCTTTTTTAGATTCTGTAGGGTTAGCAATGCGTTTAACTAACTTCTCTGTCTCGCGAACTGACATTTGTTTATCAGCTACTATATGTGCAGTTTCAACCTGTAAAGTTCCTGAAAGAGCTAGCAAGGCACGCGCATGACCCATATCTAACTTGCCTGTATCCAGCAATACTTTAGTTGTATCTTCAAGGTCTAATAAACGCAGTAGATTACTCACCGCTGCTCGCGAACGACCTACTGATTCAGCCGTTTGTTGGTGAGTTAAACCGAAATCTGCAATCAAGCGACTCATTGCAATCGCTTCTTCCAGTGGATTTAAATCTTCGCGCTGAATATTTTCGATCAACGACATTGCAGCCGCAGCTTGATCAGGAATATCTCTCACGATCGCTGGGATAGTATGCATTCCTGCAATTTGAGCTGCACGCCATCGACGCTCACCAGCAATCAATTCATATTCGCCACCTTCAATCCGACGAACCACAACTGGCTGCACTAAGCCTTGTGCTTTTATAGATTCAGCTAGTTCCTGTAAAGCATCAGGATCAATGCTCAGGCGCGGTTGATACTCACCTTTACGGATCAATTCAACCGGGAGTTTTTTCAGTTCACTATCTTTATTTGATTCACTATCTTTAACAGAAGAACTCAATAGCATATCCAGACCGCGACCTAATCCAGGTTTTTTTACCATGACAAATTTCCTTCTTACTGTTGTTGAGTGTGTTGTTTTTGGTGATGCTTTTTAATGATATTTCTAATGATTATAGCTAAGTATTTAAAATTAGCTTTAAGCAGCTCTGAGCGCTGATTCTTTTCTAATAACTTCTGCAGCCAAAGCCAAATATGCTAGTGCACCGCTAGACCGTTTATCATACATCAAAGCTGGTAAACCATGACTTGGGGCTTCAGCCAGACGAACATTACGTGGGATTGATGTGTTATAAAGTTTATCTTTAAAGTGATGAGATAATTGATTAGATACATCGCGCGATAAATTATTCCGTGGATCGTACATCGTTCTGAGTAAACCAATGATTTTCAACTCAGCATTGGCACTATCACGAATCGTTTTTACTGATCCCATTAAAGCGGATAAGCCCTCTAAGGCGTAATACTCACATTGCATTGGGATCAACACCCCATTAGCTGCTACTAAGGCATTAACAGTCAACATATTCAGTGACGGCGGACAATCAATAATAATGTAATCGTAATTATCTTGAATCTGTTTAAGCACTTTTTTGAGACGATATTCACGCTGATCCATACGCATCATTTCAAATTCTGCGATACTCAAATTAGGACCACCTGCTAAACCATGCACAGTCGAGTCTGGAATTGTTTGAATTGCATCTACTACATTAGCATCACCCAATAATACATCGCTCATCAGTATCGGGCTTTCGTGTTTATCTAAGCCAATACCCGTTGTTGCATTGCCTTGTGGATCCATATCAACCAATAGCACCCGACGCTTTATAACCGCTAGAGAAGCTGCTAAATTAACACTAGTAGTTGTCTTTCCGACACCACCTTTTTGATTAGCTACTGCGATTATTTGAGTCATATATTCAATCTTTTATTTATTTAGGATTAGTTTTTTTAAAAGAATAGTTTGGGTTTGTTTTCACAGTGAAGATTAGCAAAAAATAGCGAATTTTGATAGAGTTTAAAAGACACTCCCCTACTTTTTACTTGTTTTAATTTTCAATAAACCAATATGCTAATATCAGTCAGATAATCAAGTATTCGCAATTAACACTGCTCGTTTAGGTGCGGGATAACCCTCGATGGTTTTATTATGATCATTAGGGTCGAGGAAATTCTCTAAAGAATCAAACGTCATCCAGTCTGTTTTACGTTGCTCATCAATACTCGTTTGATTGATATCAACCACACGAATATTTTTAAAGCCCACACGCTCTAACATTCGAATCAACAATGCAGGAGTTGGCAAAAACCAGACATTACGCATTTGCGCGTATCGATCTTCGGGTAACAACAACTTTTGGTCTTCGCCTTCAATAATCAAAGTCTCCAAAACCAACTCGCCACCCTTGCGTAAGAAACTTTTAAGTTCTTGTAAATGTGTTATTGGTGAGACACGATGATAAAGCACGCCCATTGAGAATACTGTATCGAAGCCTTTACCTTTAAATTTAGTCGTTAAAGCTGGGAGCTCTTCGCTTTTAAACGGTAATAAATGAATCGGTTTTTCACCCATATATTTTTTAAGTGTATGGAATTGCACCAAAAAGAATTGACTCGGATCAGCACCCACAACCAATTGTGCACCTTCAGCCAACATGCGCCACATGTGATAGCCATTGCCGCAACCGACATCTAGTACACGTCGATTTTTTAAGGGACTGAGATGGTCTTGTATGCGTTGCCACTTCCAATCGGAATGCCACTCCGTGTCAATATGAATGCCAAATAACTCATACGGACCTTTACGCCAGGGATGTAATGATGTTAATAATTCGAATAGTTTTTCTCGAGTTTCATCATCAATATCTGAAGCTTTACCGATACGCACTCGATCTGCACCAATATCATAGTCACTAGCTATAAGGTCAGGTAAGGCGGCTAAAATATCATGCCATTCTTCACGCTTACCATGCTGACGTTGCACAAAAGCATGCTCTAATTGCGTGGGCAAGGTTTCTTGCCATTCAGCAAAGTCTTGTTCGATTAAATCAGCATAAAGGCTATCAAATGAAAGTTTCATACGTTTTAAGTCATACTTTTTATTGCGACCATTGAGACAAAGTTAAAACTTTGAAACCACTGGTAAGACTCTTCAAAGCCAGCCTGTTGAAGTCGCTGCTGATGTTGTTGAAAGGTATCAGGAATCATCACATTCTCGATTGCCGCACGCTTTTGACTAATCTCTAGGTCACTATAACCATTAGCGCGTTTGAAATTATGATGCCAATCAATCTGATGTTGATTTTCAATATTATTCTCAAATACTAGCTTCTCAGATAATACCAATATGCCATCCGGTAACAATCCATCGTAGATTTTTTCCAATAAGGCTAAACGTGCTTCAGGCGCTAGAAACTGTAGGGTGAAATTAACCACTACAACCGATGCATTTTTAATTTCAGTGTTTTGTATATTTTCACAAAGTATCTGCAAACTGGCTTCGGGCATGTGACGTTTCAAACGTGATTCACAGCGTTTTGCCATCGCCTCTGAATTATCAATACCAATATATTCTAAATCCAACGTCCGCGTCTGTTGGTGCATTGACAGCGTGGTAGCACCTAGTGAACAACCTAGATCATAAACTCTAGTGTTATTCTGCGCATATTGATTAGCTAATACACCCAACAATGAAATCACTGTTTCGTAACCAGGTACCGAACGACGAATCATATCTGGAAATACATCCGCCACAGCATCATCGAATGCGAAATCGACAACTTGCTGACTATTGGCAAAAATTTTATCTTGTTTCATATTTATTTTTAGTTTTAAGAAAGCTTAAACTTCGCCAAACCACTTTAAATCAGCATCAAGTTGCTCAAACACCACTTTTTCATTAGTACGTTGTTCCGCATCAGCACCCATAAAGTATAGATAAGGACCGACGACAGCTTCAGGTCGAGCAACCGTTTCGATATCTTCACCTGGGTAATTCATTTTGCGCATTTGCGTGCGAATTGGCCCTGTATCAATACTATTCACACGAATAAAATTATCAGGGTTATCGTATTCCTGTGCCAAGATTTCCATCATCGCTAGTGATCCAGCCTTCGCAACGCCAAAAGCTCCATTATAGGCTTTGATTGCACTATGAGCAGAAAAAATAATTGATGGATCAGATGATTTTTCTAGCAAAGGCAAACAAGCCTTAGTGATTAAAAAATTAGCATGCAGATTGACCGTAATAGTCTTCAACCACAGCTCAACTTCATATTCTCTAAAAGGAATATAACCAGGCAACCAAGCAGCGTTTAATGCAATGCCATCCAGCCCTCCCAATTTATCTTCAAATACTTCAGCCATATCCTGATAATCTTTGGCGTTTGCTCCTTCCATATTTAATGGATACATAGCTGGTTCAGGATAACCAGCCGCTTCGATCTCATCGTAAATTTTTTCGAGTTCTTTAATAGTTTTACCCAATAAAATTACCGTCGCACCAAATCGCGCGTATGCCAAAGCAATCGCACGCCCTATTCCTGCGCCAGCACCTGTGACTAAGATCACTTTATCTTTTAGCAAATTATCGGCAGGTAAATAGTCTAGTAATGCGTGATAGTTGGTATTCATAGGATTATTTATAATAATTTAATATAGAGATGATTACATAAGGTAAAAGTGTCGTCCAGAATTTCATCTGCGTTAACACTAAAAGCTAATCATAAATTAAAAACTCTTAGAGATTTTATCAAAAAGTGGGGAGGTGTCATTTTTATATTCTAAAAAGGCATCTAACTTGTTTGACTAAGCAAAACAGCTTAAACTCCTGCCTCCTTAAAAAACAGTTCACGGAGAAGTGTCTGAGTGGCTTAAGGAGCACGCTTGGAAAGCGTGTGTACGTTTATAGCGTACCGAGGGTTCGAATCCCTCCTTCTCCGCCATATTGTATACCCATAATTATATTCTTCGCATGAATTTGCAAATCCAACTTCATTTAGATCTTAGGGACTTAGCCCTGTTACAATTGACAAAGCTAAGGTTTCCTTTTCGCCAAATTATGGGGCTGCATCAATAATTGCTTGCATCATATCCAGTCCAATGGAAGAATGAACAGCGACCATGTCTACCTGCTGACTGAACAGCACTAATAAGAAAGGTGGTAATGACGATGAGTGAAATTTTAGAATTGCAATCAGGGCAAGTGAGTTTTATAAGCAGCTTAATGGCAGGCTTTTCACTTTCTATTGCCGTGCAGCTCATTAGATTAAAGCAAGATAACTACTTAAGTCTAATTAACTTCCTTTTCTTCACATTAACAGCCTTATCATTCTTAATTGCCTTGTACATAGACGTAGCGCTGTTATTGCGCACTGTAGGTATGAAAGATTTCAGTCCAGAGCTAATATTGGAGATATCCCACATTAGGAATGTAGGTACATCGGCAGCCACTTTCGCCTTCTTCTTATTTATCCTGTCTATCGGCATGGTAGGTTGGCTGCACTCTCGACTTGCGGGAATAGTTACAACGCTCGTATCGCTGATTACGTTATTCGTTCTAGGTTATAGTCGACACTTGATAATCAATCTATCTTGATTGGACTAGCATCGCGTAAGCTGAAAATATCAAAAGGGTATTTCCAACCGATACGCGCGTATGGCTTTCGGATACCATAAAAAGATTTTCCGACCAATACGAGGGAAGGCTTAAACCATTTGTAACTTAACTCATATACCTAAACTATTCATCGCACCGATATACGACTTGTTGGAATGAATTATTAACTATTGAATAACTTAAATGATGAGTTTGAATACCTCTAAAAAAGTAGGACCTGAGGGACCGGACCTCACGTTTAATATTATACCCTTAATATTTTTTAGCTCCTGAGTCTCTGCAATTTTAAAACCCTAATAAATCAAAAATAGCTGCCTAAAACGTATGGTGTTATGATAACTTTTCAAGTGAAATGTTGTATTCTCCTCCTCCTTAATTTTAAACTAAAGTTGGATAATTTATGAGACGTAGGCGTAGACGT
>JBALXO010000033.1:0-1127 GCA_036960615.1 Cocleimonas sp.
AGGTTACAACCTGGACGCTCAAGATACATGATGTTTTCGTATTCAGTACGAGCAACATTTTTAGGATCTGTATCATCAAACTCAAAGCCAGAGTATTTTGCGAGAATATCCCAGTCGCCTTCCGCTTTCATTTCATCAACAATATTGTATGTTGGTGGTGCTACAACGAGTGGCGCTTTAAATTCTACTTTGCCTTCTTTCTCTTCAACATTTCTAAGCATTTGTGCAATGACTTGCATATCGCCTTTATGAATCATGCATGATCCAACAAAACCTAGGTCAACTTTCTTCTTACCTTCGTAATAAGAAATCGGGTTGATGTTATCGTGAGTGTATCGCTTAGAAACGTCGTCATTGTTTACGTCTGGGTCTGCAATCATTGGCTCGTTAACCTGATCTAGATCAATAACCACTTCTGCAAAGTACTTAGCCGTGCTGTCTGGTGATAGCGCAGGTTGATCACCTGATCTGATGTCAGCAATACGCTTGTTAGCTATATCGATCAAGTATTGAAGCATTTGGGCAGCATTGTCCATGCCCTTATCGATCATGATTTGAATGCGGCTCTTCGCAATCTCTAGTGACTCAATAAGTGTCTCATCTTCAGAAATACAGATAGAGGCTTTGGCCTTCATTTCAGCAGACCAGTCTGTGAAGGTGAAGGCTTGGTCAGCCAGTAGCGTACCGATATGTACTTCAATGATGCGGCCTTGGAAGACGTTATCGCCACCAAATTGCTTCAACATCTGTGATTGTGTCGCATGAACTACATCACGGAAATCCATGTAGTCTTTCATTTTACCTTTAAAGGTTACTTTTACAGACTCAGGGATTGGCATGCTTGCTTCACCTGTTGCTAGTGCAAGACCTACTGTTCCTGAGTCAGCACCAAAAGCAACACCCTTTGACATTCTTGTGTGTGAGTCACCGCCAATTATAATAGCCCAGTCATCGACTGTAATGTCATTCAATACTTTATGAATAACGTCGGTCATTGCTGGATATTTACCTTCAGGATCACGTGCAGTGATAAGGCCAAACTTATTCATGAACTCCATAAGTCTTGGCGTATTAGCCTGTGCTTTTGAATCCCAAACAGATGCCGTATGACAACCTGATTGGTATGC
>JBALXO010000033.1:1227-6139 GCA_036960615.1 Cocleimonas sp.
TCAGTTAATTCTTTATTACCGTTGTATAGCTTCTTCTCTTTAGTATTGATCGTTAGAACAGTACCCGTTGCAACTGAAAAAGCCTCTTCAAGTACGATGTCACCTTCATCATCAGTGATTGCATTACCATCAGCATCGCGCTTTTTAACCCAATTATTAAGGTCAAGACCAATACCACCGGTTACATCAACCGTTGTTAGGAAAATAGGTGAAATACCGTTAGTACCCGCTACTACAGGTGCAAAGTTTACAAATGGAACGTATTTACTCGCCGGCTTACCTGCCCAAAGAGCAACGTTGTTAACGCCAGACATTCTTGAAGAACCCACACCCATTGTGCCTTTTTCAGCAATCAACATGACTTTCTTGTCAGGGTGCTGCTCTTTAAGTGCAGTGATCTCAGCCTGTGCTTCAGGAGTTATCATGCACTGGCCATGTAATTCACGATCTGAACGAGAGTGAGCTTGGTGACCTGGAGAAAGTAAGTCAGTAGAGATATCACCTACACCAGCGATGTATGTAACAACATCAATTGTTTCATCAACATCTGGAAGCTTTGTGAAGAACTCCGCTTTTGCGTAACTTTCTAGGATGTCTTTAGCGTTTGCATTGCCTGCTTTATAGGCTGCTTCAAGTTGCTCCATATCTGCTTCATAAAGGTATACCTGAGTCTTTAGAACCTCAGCAGCAGGATTAGCAACATCAGCGTTGTCGGATAGAGATAGATCTAGAAGTACTTCAACTGAAGGGCCACCCTTCATGTGAGAGAGTAATTCAAAAGCGTAAGTGGGTGTAATTTCTGCTACAACAGACTCACCTAGGATGATCTCTTTTAAAAACTTAGCTTTAACTTCTGCTGCACTAGTTGTACCTGGCAGTGTGTTATAGATAAAGAAGTTGAGTGAATCTTCACGGTGCTCATTACCAGACTCTTTAATTTGAGCAATGATTTCTGATAATAGTGCATCTCCGTCGATAGGCTTAGGGTTTAAACCTTGTTCACTTTTACGTGTTTCAATTTCTTTAATATAATCTAGATATAAACTCATTTATCCTCTCAAAGGCATTAATTGCCTACATAATGTGTAACTTATTCCAATCGAAATTTTGTGCTGTATTAACACAAAATTCCCTTGATACTTAAAAAAAATAGGCCATTATAATCTTCTAATAACGAGGCTTAGGCAAGTCTAAGTTTTAAATCATAGTTATTAAATGGCGACAAATTCACCTAAAATCAAGGGCTACAGCTGCATGACATCATTAATTAGAAAATACCCTAAGCAAGGGATTTTCATAAACTTACTCCTTTTATTGGCTTTAGCATTATTGGTTGTCGGCGTAAGTGCACCCTTATTAACACTTGAGAAAATGTATTTCTTTGAAAATACCGTCACGTTACTTTCGACCGTTAAAGGATTGTTTGTACAAAAGGACTGGTTTTTATTCTATGTAATAGCTGTGTTTAGTTTGTGTATTCCTGTGATCAAAATTGCAGGTTTGGTTTTGATATTGAATGTTGAATATGCTAAAAATTCATTTTTGGATAAAACGCTACATGTCATTGAAATTGTTGGTAAATGGTCAATGCTTGATGTGTTTGTAGTAGCGTTATTACTAGTATCTGTAAAACTCGGAGTGCTTGCAAAAGTAGAAGTCCATTACGGTTTATACGCGTTTGCTACCGCTGTATTGATCACGATGGGTTTGAGTTTGTGGATTTATACTTTGTCTAAAAAACCAGAAGCTGAAATACAGTCATAATACATTCTCAATGAAAACAGCTAAAAAGGTGGGGGGTGTGTTTTTTCATTTACAATAAAACACCCCCTTCTAGCCGTAATATCTGCAATCCAAGCTTGTCTCCGCTAAGCTACCGCTGCCAGTTTTCAACTACTTAGTTTCGAACCTTTTTTAAAGACAAACCCCCTAATAAATAGCGTATTCAAGCAACAGACGCGTCTTCACCACTTATCTAGTTATAACCGAGTTTGATCAGGTTAGCATTCGCTAGACCTTATTGATCGGTTATAAATCCTTGATTAGTGTTTAGAATTAACTGTATTGCGCATACAACCCGCAAACAACAATAGTGTTATCCAAGTACTTCTGGCTCATTTGATTTAAAAATAAAGAAATGGGGCTGTTGATATACGCGGAGTAAGGAATCATTTTTTCATGAAGAAAAGCACGTTAACAAGCTACATATTATTGACATTCGTTGCTTCAGTCATTTGGCTAGCAGGCAGTTGGTGGCATTACGCTTGTAATATTAAGAATACCTGCAGCAGCACTAATACAATTGCATCAGTTCCAGCAGCTTCAACAATTCCGACTATTGATACTGATGGCGATGGTTTAAGTGATTATGAAGAAAACAAATTAGGCACTGATTCATTACTTATGGATACAGATCAAGATAGTATTTCTGATAGTGAAGAAGTTGGCGTCAACTTGGATTCACCTTTAGATAGCGATCAAGACGACATTATCGATGCACTTGATTCTGATGACGATAATGATGGTGTACTGACCTTTGTCGAAGAACAAATAGGTACCAGCTCACTACATGCAGATACTGATGAAGATAGCATTCTTGATTCCGTTGAAATCGGTGTTGATTTTGATGCACCTTTAGACACGGACGGCGATGGCATTATTAATGCACTCGACACTGACGATGACGATGACAACATCGAAACATTTCAAGAAACTTTATTAGGCACTAACCATTTACTCAAAGATAGTGACGGTGATGGAATATCAGATTCGGAAGAAATTGCAGAGTTAATGGATAAGCCATTAGATTCCGATAAGGACGGCATTATTGATGCTGTAGATACCGATGAGAATCTAGATCAGGACAATGATGGCTTATCAGATTTACTCGAAGCAAGATTACTCACCGACCCTAAAAAAGCTGATACAGACGGCGATGGCATTAATGATGCAGATGAAATTGGTGAGAATACGGATGATCCAAAAGACAAAGACTTAGACGGCATTATTGATGCTTTAGATAACGTTGATAATAGTGATTCTGATAATGATGGATTAACTGACTCTCAGGAAATAGCTTTAAAGAGTGATCCTCAAGCAACTGATTCTGACAGTGATGGAATTAATGATTTAGAAGAGTTGGGTAAAAATGCTGACCAACCATTAGATACTGATAATGATGGCATTTTAAATCTTCTTGATAGAGATGATGATAACGATAATTTAAGCACACGTTACGAAACTAGAATTGGTACTAATCCATTATCAAATGATTCAGACCAAGATGGACTACCAGATAATGTCGAAGCAAAAGCTCCTGGTTCTGATGTTTTGCAAGATACTGATAGTGATCAAATTATCAATCCTATCGATCCTGATGACGACAACGATACCCTCCCTACTTCTATCGAATTAGCCCTAGGTACCAATCACTTAAAAGTAGATTCAGACGATGATGGAATTGCTGATGCAATCGAAGTGGGTAAAAATCTTGAAGCTGCCTTAGATACAGATGGCGATGGCATTATCGATGCCTTGGATGTTATTGATGATGTTGCTGCTGTTAAGGATGCTAAAGATGAAAGTATTGCAGATCCTGGCACAGACTCCAGTTCTGATTCAAATACTAATACTGAAGACAAAACAGCAGTTCAACAAGCTCAAGCGAATGAAGATGAAACCAACGTCGATAAATCTGTCACTCTAGAATTAACAGGTACAGATGAAGAAGGCTCTATTCAATCAGCTATCTTATATTTCCCCTTTCTCTCTGCTGATCCTATGATTAAAGGTAATGCCGATAGGTATTTAGATAAAGTCGCCAATTGGATGAAACAAAACCCTGAGAAAAAAATAAACCTAATTGGGCATACAGACAATGTTGGCTCAAAACGATCAAATCTTGCCTTAGGCATTAAACGAGTCATGGTTATACGCGAATTATTGATTAACAAAGGCTCACCTATGAGACAGATAGAGATTATGTCTAAAGGCGAATCACAGCCTATTAAAAGTAACAAAACTGAAGCAGGACGCTTCAAAAATCGACGTGTAGAAATAGCACCAATTAAATAGTACGCCGAAGATAGAATTATAAGGATTTAACCATGTTTAATAACAATATAGCTCAGACCTATAGCTTTCAAGATGCTTCTCAAGAAATTATCATCATGTTATTAGGTGCTTTTTTATTAGGTGCTTTACTCACTTGGCTACTAAGTAAGTTATTTAAAAAAGATTACACCGTTAGGAACAATTCTTACCGTTATGGCCATAAAGGAAATGACGAAATTAGTACTCTAAAACAACCTCACAGTTCAAAACTAACAACTACTAGCGACGTTAGAATTGTTGATAAGCCCACAAATCCAATCAAAAAAGTAACAGCTGCTGACGATCTTACTAAGATCGGTGGAATTGATCGTATTATGCAAGGTGAATTAAAAAATATCGGTGTTAGCTCTTTCGCTGAATTGCGTGATATCAAAACTACTGAATTAATGGCTTTCCAACAAAACCAGCCTAACCATAAAAGAGAAATTGAGACTTGGCCACATCAAGCTAGCCTAGCTGCTAAGGGCGATTGGAATAAATTAAAAGACTATCAAGGATTCATTCAACGAGTTCAAATTGCTTCTAACACAAGCCAAAAAACTAAGCCTGAAAATGCTGATGAATTAAGTAAGTTAGATGGTATAAGCTCTGAAATTGAAAGTATTCTAAATAACAAAGACATTTCTACGTTCAAACAATTAAGCCACATGGATCCCGACCTGCTTAAGAAACACATTGTAGATGCGGATTCAGATTTAGCCGATATAGAAACAGAATCATGGCCTCATCAAGCTGCAATGGCAGAAAAAGGTCAATGGGAAGAACTAAAGATCTATCAAGAATTCATGCATTCTGATCC
>JBALXO010000033.1:6239-19271 GCA_036960615.1 Cocleimonas sp.
CAATTATTAGATGATGCAGGAAATCAATTTAGAATGCATGATCCCGAAACATGGCCTCATCAAGCGGGTATGGCAGATAGAGCTGAATGGGAAGAATTAAAAACTTATCAACACTCTGTTAGTAGAGACAAGAGTATTACAGCGAAGAAAGCTGCTAAAAAAGAAATAAATAGTAAAACTAGTTCTGAAAAACCAAATAAGCTGACTATTGCGCATCAAAAAGATGACTTGAGAAAGATAGAAGGTATTGGGCCTAAGATCCAAGAAGTATTGAACAATGCCGGTATTTTTAGCTTTAAAGAATTATCTAAGAGTTCTAATGATTTTATAAAACAAAATTTAGATGAAGCTGGACCTCAATTCCGTATGCATAACCCTGAAAGCTGGCCTCAACAAGCAAAATTAGCAGCAAAAGGTGAATGGAAAGAGTTAGAAGAGTATCAAGAGTTTTTAATTGCTGGGCGTATATAGTTTCATTTAATCCAGTCTAGTACAGTTTCACCCGATCTAAAAACACCGCTAATCTTTCGATATATCGCGTTCATTTTTTGATCAGAAGAATAGTACGGCTTAGTTAGAGTCTGCTATATATAGATAGTTTTAACATTTATAGTTGTTCTTAATCTAAGGCAAATAAAAGTAAAATTATGCAATCTTTCCTAATGATAAACGCTCTCTTCAAAACCATTGAATACAAGTTGGTGACCCCAAATAGCCTTAAAATTACTGAGCTATCTGCATCAGGATCAGAAGACTCAAAGACATTCTCACTCAATAGTGTCAATGTTGAAGAAGGCCAAACGACACCATCATATTTACCTTGGTTAATAATGTTACTAGGTTCTGTTGCGATTGCATCAACCGTATACTTCAGCAAGAATTCGTCATTACTCAGCAACAACCTAATGAGTGTAGTTTCTTTCTTGGTTTGTGTTTTTGGTGCCTTAGTATTGATTAGCAAACCTACTAAATCTCAAATATACCGAGATTCATTTTCAAACAATATTCTCTTTAAGCTCAATGACAATGAAGTTAAAAATAATGCAAACAGACAGTTCATTGCTGACTTAAATTCAGCGATTATTGAAGCTAAAGAAGTTGAATTAAACCGTATTAATTTAAAATCAAACGCTAAATCAAAATACGACATTCACAACAGTAATGTTGAGGCACTTTTAAATTCAGGTTTGATCGATGAAGTTCTATACGACCGTATTTGTAACAGCATACAAGAGAAAGTATTTGGTAATTTCCAAGAAAAAGAAGTCATCAATAATGTGATCTATCTAAATAGATAAGCACCCTTCTAATCTTAGTTAGTATCTCTAATCGAGGTATCTTTAATTTAATTACATGATGATAACTCATCATCAATCTACTTATTCATACTCAGAAATGACACCCCCACCCTTTTTACGAGTTTTTATAAAACTCACTCTAGGGGTAGTCGTCGCTTCGCTCTAATATTGTCTCGCTTAAGCTTGGATAACATTTTTCATTATACAAATGAAAACAAAATTAGAAATTGGAGGGTGTCTTTTTATTGATCGTCAGATTTGAAAACAAGCCTTTTGAACTATAAGTCAAATCTCTTCTAGTTAAGCCTATTAACGACGTTCATCTTGTCTTTTAATACAAGAAAAGCATTGATATTGAATTCGATACACATATTACAGACACAAAAAATCCACCTAACGCTTTAGCGTTTAGGTGGATTGAGTTTGAAACTATCTAGAAACTAACTATAACAAGTATAGTTCTTCAGCACCTTAAGCAGGCACCGCTTTCTCTTCAAACGATAGCACTAGGGCATCGGATTTTTCTGTAATTCTTACAGTTCCTCCACCTTTACTCAGCTTACCGAATAAGATTTCATCTGCGAGTTCACGCTTGATTTTCTGTTGGATCAAGCGCTCCATTGGTCTTGCACCCATAGCAGTGTCATGGCCTTCTTTGGCCAACCAACGCTTAGCTTTATCATCAACAATCAAGGTAACCTTTTTCTCTTGCAGCTGAACTTCCAAGCGGATTAAGAACTTGTCTACGATTGAGATAATCACTTTATCATCAAGAGACTTAAACTGTATCACTCCGTCTAATCGATTGCGAAACTCCGGCGTAAATACGTTTTCGATCGCTTTCATGGTGTCTAAAGAATGATCTTGCTTAGTAAAGCCCATCGAACTTCTACTGATATTCTCTGCACCCGCATTACTGGTCATAACCAAGATTACATTTCTGAAATCAACTTTACGTCCAGTACTATCGGTCAAGCTACCATTGTCCATTACTTGCAGAAGCAGGTTGAAAACATCCGGATGTGCTTTTTCAATTTCATCTAAAAGTAAAACAGCATGTGGGTTTTTGTTTACGGCATCAGTTAATAAACCACCGTCATCAAAACCTACATAACCAGGAGGAGCACCAATTAAACGTGAAACAGTATGTCTTTCCATATATTCAGACATATCAAAACGGAGTAATTCGATTCCAAGAATTTCAGCTAGCTGATTAGTAACTTCAGTTTTACCTACACCTGTTGGACCTGCAAATACGAATGAGCCTATTGGCTTAGAGTCATCTCGTAAACCTGAACGTGACATTTTAACTGCAGTCACAAGCTGATCTATTGCCATATCTTGGCCAAATACTACACGCTTCAAATTAAGATCTAAGTTACGGAGTACTTCCATATCGGAACTAGAAACAGTTTTTGGTGGGACACGTGCAATTTTTGCAACAATAGCTTCAACATCAGTAACCGTAATTTTCTTTTTACGGGTATTTTTAGGCTGAAGTTGACGGTTTGCACCTGCTTCATCTATAACATCAATCGCTTTATCTGGTAAGAAACGATCTGTGATATATCTCTCAGAAAGTTTCACTGCCGACTCTAATGCCGACATCGTGTAAGTCACATTATGAAATTCTTCAAAACGTGACTTCAAACCTTTAAGAATCTTTATTGTTTCAGGTATCGTTGGTTCTTTCACATCGATTTTTTGGAAACGTCTAGCTAATGCACGCTCTTTCTCAAAAATACTGTGGTATTCCTGATAAGTTGTCGAACCGATACACTTCAATTCACCTGTCGCCAACATCGGCTTAAGCAAATTAGAAGCATCCATAGTGCCACCTGAAGTTGCACCTGCACCAATCATGATGTGAATTTCATCAATGAATAAAACGGCATGTTCTTCTGCTGTGATTTGATTCAATACACCTTTAAGGCGTTTCTCAAAATCACCACGATACTTAGTGCCTGCAACTAATGCACCTAAATCTAAAGAATAGATAGTGGCTTCTTGCAATACTTCTGGCACTTCTTTGTCGACAATACGCTTAGCTAAACCTTCAGCTATAGCCGTTTTACCAACGCCAGATTCACCCACTAATAAAGGATTATTTTTCCTGCGACGACAAAGTATTTGAACCGTGCGCTCAACTTCTAAATCACGACCAATTAATGGGTCAATCTTTCCATCAATAGCTCGTTGGTTTAAGTTTGTCGAGAATTTTTCTAAAGGAGTTTCTTGAGGCTCACCACCTTCTTGGTCAGGTTCAATGTTTACATTATCTTGATCTTCATTGGTACTAGAATCTTCAAGGCTAAAGTCTGAAAGCATTGCTTCGTCTTTATGAATATCATGAGATACATAATTAACTAAATCTAAACGCGACATATCTTGTTTACCAAGATAGTAAACCGCATGAGATTCTGGCTCACCAAATATCGCAACTAAGATATTTTCCCCTGAAACTTCACCTTTACCAGTAGCCTGTACATGATAAACAGCACGCTGAATAACACGTTGAAAACCTAAGGTAGGTTGAGTTTCACGCTTATCTTCTTCAGTAAGTAATGGAGTACTTTCTTCGATATAACTTTCAAGTTCGGTTTGAAGAACTGCGATGTCTATGCCACAAGCACGCAAGGCTTTACCTGCCGACGGATTAGTCGTCATAGAAAGTAATAGATGTTCAACCGTCACAAACTCATGATGTTTATCACGCGCATCTCTGAATAACTTATTGATTGAATATTCGACTTCTGTACTTAACATCTTGTTCTCCTTTTACCTGTATACGTGTTTTACTAATCTTTTAGATCAATTTTTTGACCAATTAATAATTATGCTTGTTCCATCGTACACAATAATGGATGCTCATTTTCTTTAGCGAATTCATTAACCATGACGACTTTAGTTTCAGCAATATCCTTAGAATAAACACCGCAAACGCCTTTGCCTTTAGTGTGCACATTCAACATAATTCGAGTGGCGGCTTCTTCGTCTAAGTTAAAAAACTCTCTTAGAATTAAAACTACAAATTCCATCGGGGTAAAATCATCATTAACAAGTATAACCATATACCGCTTTGGTTCAGCTACTTCTGGGCGGGATTCTTGTACCACCAGACCAGAATCATGATCCAAATCGTCATCTGATTGACTTGTTATCACCGAATTACCCATGAGGTCGTGATTTAAAGCATTTTCTACATCTTTCATATTTTCAAATATCGTATTAGTGCTAATAATTACATATGAGCGATCATTTGATCACCAAATTCAGAACAACTTACTTCGGTTGCATCATCCATTTGAGATGAAAAATCGAAAGTTACTTTTTTTGCTGCAATTGCACCCGAAAGTGCTTTAACAATTAAGTCTGCAGCATCCTTCCAACCGATATGTCTAAGCATCATTTCTGCTGACAAAATAATTGATCCTGGATTCGCTTTATTCAGACCAGCAATAGGTGGTGCAGTTCCATGGGTTGCTTCAAATAGACCGATAGTGTCAGATAAATTCGCACCTGGTGCGATTCCGATACCCCCCACTTGAGCAGCCAATGCGTCTGAAATATAATCACCGTTTAAATTCAAAGTGGCAACTACATCATAATCTTCTGCATGCAATAAAATATTCTGTAAAAAGGCATCAGCGATGACGTCCTTAACAATAATGTCATTACCAGTAATAGGATTTTTGAAGCTCAACCATGGCCCACCATTTAATTCAGTCGCTCCAAATTCATTTTTAGCCAGTTCGTAGCCCCATTGTTTAAACCCACCTTCTGTGAATTTCATAATGTTGCCTTTGTGCACTAAAGTTACACTAGGCTTGTCGTTATCGATGGCATATTGCATTGCTTTTCGAACCAAACGCTCAGTACCTTCTCTAGATACTGGTTTAACACCTATACCTGAGGTTTCTGGGAATCGAATTTTAGTAACACCCATTTCGTTTTGTAGAAAGTCGATTACTTTTTTAACTTCTTCTGATCCTGCTTCCCATTCAATACCTGCATAGATGTCTTCAGAATTTTCTCTAAAAATCACCATGTCTGTTTTCTCAGGTTCGCGTACTGGACTTGGCGTACCTTCGTAATACCGAATCGGACGTAAACAGGTATATAGATCAAGCTCTTGGCGCATAGTTACATTCAAAGAACGAATACCACCTCCGACCGGAGTCGTTAATGGGCCTTTGATAGAAACAACGTATTCTTTGAGTACATCCATAGTTTCTTCTGGCATCCAGACATCAGCACCATAAACTTTGGTCGACTTCTCTCCAGCATAAATTTCCATCCATTGGATTTCTCTAGTGCCATCGTAAGCTTTTGCGACAGCAGCATCTATTACCTTCTGCATAACTGGGGTTATATCTGCACCAATACCATCACCTTCTATAAATGGAATTATAGGTTGATCAGGAACATTCAAAGAAAAATCTTCATTGGTAGAAATTTTACTTCCAGAATCTGGAATTTTTATATGTTGATAGCTCATTAGGTTGCTACGAAGCTCCGTTTAAATTTAAACTAATAATGAGGCTATTGTAACGTAATTCAAGATGCAGTTTTTCGAAAAACCTGTTAAATTAGCCACGCTTTTTCACTAATGGCTTCTAATTAATAGAGATGCCCTCAACGACGAGAAAATTTAATAATGAAATATCAGGTTTACGGTATTGGTAATGCATTAGTAGATGCAGAATTTGAAGTCAGTGATGAGTTTTTAGTAGATCATGATATTGAAAAAGGTCTAATGACTTTAATTGATGAAGCTCAGCAAGAGTCATTAGTGACTGATTTAGATAAACGCTTTGGATTAAAAAAGCGCACTGGTGGTGGTTCTGCTGCGAATACTTTGGTATCGATGAGCCAGTTTGGTGGCAAAACTTTTTACGCTTGTAAGGTTGCCAATGACATGACTGGCGATTTTTATATGAAAGATTTATCTGTTGCTGGCGTAGAAACCAAACTTGATCAAGTCAAAGAGAATGGTGTTACCGGAAAATGTATTGTCATGATTACCGATGACGCAGAACGAACTATGAATACCTTTCTTGGTATTACTTCTGACTTTTCAGTATCAGATTTACATCTTGAAGAACTAATCCAATCAGAATATATCTATATTGAAGGTTATTTAGTGACATCTGATGTGTCTCGTAATGCAGCAATCCAAGCACGTAAAGTAGCCAAAGAGAATAATGTTAAAACAGCTTTTACTTTTTCTGATCCAGCTATGGTTACTTACTTCAAAGATGGTGTTGCTGAAATAATTGGTGATGGTGTTGATGTATTATTTAGTAATGAAGAAGAAGCACTCACCTATTCTGGCAAAGACACTTTGGATGAAGCGATTGTTGAATTATCGAAAATCGCAGATAAAATGATTATTACTCTAGGCAACAAAGGGGCTAAAATTATTAGCCCTGATAACACCATAGACATTGCACCAGTAAAAATTGAAGCTATTGATACAAATGGCGCTGGTGATATGTTCGCGGGTGCATTTATGTATGGTTTAACTAACGGAATGACTGATCAACAATCAGGTGACTTAGCCAGTGAGTCTGCGGCAGGCATTGTTAATATTTTTGGCGCTCGTATGGACAAACAAACACAACAGGCGATTTTAGCTAAACACATTAGTTAACAGCAGTTAAGCATAAGAGTTTAAGAATAGACTTATTCAAACAATAAAAAATCAAACTCAATGTCTGGTTTTTTATTGTTTGTTAGCTTTTTTAGATCGAGCTAATAATCCTTTAAAGCGCTCTAGAGTCTCTTCGTATTCTCCAGTTACCTTATCTTTTTCTATGAGGTTTTCAGTAATTGCATGCTGATATATTTTCAAATTATCAAGCACTACATCGATTTGTTTTTCGGTTAATTGCTTATGCTTAATATCAACCATGCGTTCATATTTTTGCTCAAGAACTTCAAGCTTCTCAGACTGTCGTTTATGTCGGCCTTTCAATAAATCAATCGTTACTTGAGCTAGCTGCAATTTAGTATTGTATGCTTTAGTTAATTCATCTTCGTTACTAAATACAGACAATAACAAGCTATCTTCAGCATCTTGGAACTTTTTCTTTTTATTGTCTATGTCATCTTGTTCTTTTTGTTGCTCACGCAGTTCTGCAATCTCTTTAAGTTGTTTCTTACGTTTCGCAGATATAACTGTTTTTTTCTTAAGACCTTGTTTATCTAGTTCGACATGACCTAACTTAGCTTTATCAGCAGGCACACTGTATGAATAATGAGTTTTCCCATTTTCATCAGTCCAGCGGTAGTAAGCCGCCTCTACTGGCAGATAAAGGCAAGCTAGCCCCACCACTGCAATTTGTCTTAATATTTGTTTCATTATTATTATTCTTTTACTTATTAAACTAATATGTGTTTGCTGTTTTAACAATGTTATTCAGTAAGCTCTTTATATCTAGCTAAATCAGTTTGATAATTTTCAGTAAGCTGAAGTAAATGTTTATCATTCTCATTCAAGGCTTGTTGATATTGTTCTAACGTATTGTTAATACTCACTATTTTTTTAGAAATACTTTTTAATGTTGGCTCATGTTCTGTAGTGATGGCTCTATCTTCTAACCTAACAACTTTTTTATTTAGCACGGCATTCTGCGCTTCAAGGATTTTGCTATGACCTTCAACTCTTTTTATTTTAGTCATGAAAAATTTAACTAATTCATTTTCGTTTTCATAAGTAGACAATAAATTATCATCTTTTCTCTGAACGACAGCTTGGGCTTTAGCTTTTATTCTACGAATATCAGCTAATGCTTCTTTCTCTCTATTTCTTTCTTCAATTAAGTCTAATTTTCTCTGTCTAGCTACAGGATCAATTTGACCTGTAATAGCTCCAGATTTATTTAACTTGGTATGAGATTTTGTTGATGCAGCAGCAGGTACTTTATCTGAAAAATGCACTTTTCCATTATCGTCTACCCAACGATACAAACCCGCTTGCGCAGTACTCGCCATTACTAAAGCGATAGCTACAACTAATATTTTATTCATTGTTTTTTCCATTTAACTTTAAGCATTATTTTAATTATGCTTCGATTTTAACATAAATGATTTATCCGATAAGGCTTTCCCGACGAACGTATATACTAGCTTAAATACCAAGAAACCTTAGCATTAAAAAATCACTTAGATATAATGATAATTTGAGATTACTCACAGTAAAAGTTGGATGTTTTATGAAAGATTACCAAGCCGAATTCCTAGATTTTGCGATTCAAAATAACGTATTAAAATTTGGCGAAT
The DNA here is from genome assembly GCA_036960615.1 of Cocleimonas sp. GTDB lineage: Bacteria > Pseudomonadota > Gammaproteobacteria > Thiotrichales > Thiotrichaceae > Cocleimonas. The sequence goes on from JBALXO010000033.1 coordinate 14,822, forward strand.
TCACCTTAAAGTCAGGTCGTTTGAGTCCTTACTTCTTCAATTTTGGCTTATTCCAATCAGGCTCTTCACTTGCTAAATTGGGCGATTACTATGCTCAAGCGATTATAGACTCAGGACTAGAGTTCGATATGCTGTTTGGCCCTGCTTACAAAGGTATTCCTCTGGTTGCAGTTGTTGCAGCTAATCTCTATGAAAAGCATGATATCGATTATCCTTATGCATATAACCGCAAGGAAGTAAAAGACCACGGTGAAGGCGGCAGTATAGTTGGCGCTCCTTTATCAGGAAAAGTGTTAGTCGTTGATGACGTTATCAGCGCAGGAACAGCCTCACGAGAAGCTGCTGAATTAGTGGCAGAAAATAAGGCAGAATTGGCAGGGATCTGTATTTCTTTAGATCGACAAGAACGTGGCCAGGGAGAGAAATCAGCAGTACAAGAGATCGCTGAAACTTACGATATTTCAGTGATTAATATTATTGGTTTAAATCAAGTGATTCAATATCTTCAAACGACTAATCAAGATCAAGATTTGCTGGATAAAATTAGTGAATACCGAGAAACATACGGCGTTTCTTAAGTTACTATTCTTTAAAACTAATCCAAACAATAAATAAAACACCCCCCTTTTTTGGCACTTTTCATACTAAAAGAGGTAAGAAGTGGGGGTAATGTCTTTAAAATTAATTATTTAGTTACCTTGGTACTACAAAGAAGCAATACGCTCAATCGCCTTTATTAGGTTTTCCATACTAGTCGCGTAAGATAAACGAATATGGCCTGGCGCACCAAATGCACTGCCTGGAACCATCGCTACTTCTTTTTCAGATAATAACAATTGTGATAATTCAGCATCATTAGAAACGCCATCTACTCGTGCTATTAATCCATCAATATTCGGGAAGCTATAGAAGGTTCCATCCGAAGGCAAACACTCAACACCATCAATTGCGTTTAAGCCTTTAACAACGAAGTCATGACGCTCTTTAAACGCTTTTAGCATAGGCTGAATACATTCTTGACTGTCATTCAATGCAGCAACAGCCGCGTGTTGTGAAATAGATGTAGGATTCGAAGTACTTTGACCTTGAATCTTCTTCATACCCTTAATTAAATCTACTGGCCCTGCAGCGTAACCTATACGCCAACCTGTCATCGCATAAGCCTTTGAAACGCCATTCAGCACAATACATCTGTCATACAATTCAGGCGATGCATTAAGAATATTTGCAAACTCGCGACCTTCAAATAAGATATGTTCGTACATATCATCCGTTGCCACCACAATATTCGGATGCTTAGCCAACACATCGCCTAAAGCTTTTAGCTCTGCCATCGAATAACTAACACCGGTTGGATTCGACGGACTATTAATCACAAACAAACGAGTTTTATCTGTAATTGCACCCTCTAAATCTGCTGCGGTGAGTTTGAAGTTTTGCTCTTGCCCGGCACTTACAATGACTGGCTTTCCACCTGCCAATAACACCATGTCAGGATAAGAAACCCAGTATGGTGCGGGAATAATCACCTCATCGCCCGAGTTGATCATCGCTTGGCAAAGATTGTAAAAGCTCTGCTTTCCGCCGCATGATACTAAAATTTGATCCGCTTCGTAATCAAAATCGTTATCACGTTTTAACTTGTTAATAATCGCTGACTTTAATTCAGGAATACCATCCACTTGGGTATAACCCGTTTTATTGTTATTAATCGCAGCGATTCCCGCTGCTTTAATATGATCTGGTGTACCAAAGTCTGGCTCACCAACACCTAAATTGATTACATCTCGACCTTCTGCTTTCATTTTTTGTGCTAAGGCACTCATTGCTAAAGTCGGTGAAGGTTTTACTCGCTGAACGCGATCAGATAATTGAATAGCCATTTAAAGATCCTAATAGTTTCCGCAAAGAAGAGACTTGAAATATACTCTATCCAATTCTTCAGTAAACAAAAAACTTCATGCAACCCACATTTAATTTACATACCGAATATCAACCCGCAGGTGATCAACCAACGGCAATAAAATCTCTGGTTGATGGGCTTAATGACGGGCTTCTTCATCAAACTTTGCTGGGTGTTACCGGTTCAGGTAAAACCTTCACGATGGCAAACGTGATTGCACAAACACAGCGCCCAACTATTATCATGGCGCACAACAAAACATTGGCAGCGCAACTTTACGGGGAAATGAAGGAATTTTTCCCTGAAAACTCTGTGGAATATTTTGTTTCTTATTATGATTATTATCAGCCAGAAGCCTATGTTCCTGCTTCGGATACTTTCATAGAGAAAGATGCATCAATAAACGAACACATCGAGCAAATGCGACTCTCAGCCACCAAAGCGATGTTAGAAGGCAACGATACGATAATTGTTGCGACTGTTTCAGCCATCTATGGTTTGGGCGACCCAAAATCGTATATGAGCATGATGTTGCACCTCGATCGTGGCGAAAAGATTGGTCAACGTGACATTATTCAACGCCTTACTGAAATCCAATATACCCGCAATGACCTAGTATTAGAACGTGGCAATTATCGTGTGCGTGGAGATGTTATCGATATCTACCCTGCTGATTCTGATATTGAAGCAGTGCGCGTCGAACTGTTTGATGATGAAATAGAACAGCTCAGTTTCTTTGACCCATTAACCGGTGAAGTGTTGCGCAAAGTGCCGCGTCTAACGGTTTATCCTAAATCACATTACGTCACCCCACGTGAAATCATGTTGGCTGCGGTTGAACATATTAAAGTCGAACTTAAATCTCGTCTAGAGTTTCTCTATGAGAATAACCGCTTAGTCGAAGCACAACGACTCAAAGAACGTACTCAATACGATATCGAAATGATCGTTGAAGTTGGGTATTGCTCAGGCATCGAAAACTACTCACGCTATCTCTCAGGTCGCCCAGTAGGCGCACCGCCACCCTGCTTACTCGACTATTTACCCGAAGAAGCTTTAGTCATTATTGATGAATCTCACGTTAGTGTTCCACAAATTGGCGCGATGTATAAAGGTGACTTTTCACGTAAAACTAATCTTGTTGAATACGGCTTTCGTTTGCCTTCAGCTTTAGATAATCGGCCTTTGCGTTTTGATGAATTTGAACAACTAGTTCCTCAAGTCATTCACGTATCAGCAACACCAGGTAATTATGAAAACGAACACAGTGACAATGTTGCCGAACAATTAGTACGCCCTACTGGTTTACTTGATCCGCAAATCGAAATTCGCCCTGTTGGGACCCAAGTCGATGATGTAATGTCAGAAATCAGCGAACGTGCTGCCAAAGGTGAGCGCGTTTTAATCACCACACTAACCAAACGTATGGCTGAAGACCTGACTGATTATTTAATTGAACACGATCTCCGTGTACGTTATTTGCATTCTGATATTGATACCGTCGAACGCGTCGAAATTATTCGTGATTTACGCCTTGGTGTATTTGATGCTCTAGTCGGCATAAATTTACTCCGAGAAGGTTTAGATATGCCAGAAGTGACCTTAGTTGCTATTTTAGATGCAGACAAAGAAGGTTTCTTACGCTCAGAACGATCATTAATTCAAACCATTGGACGAGCCGCACGTAACTCCGAAGGTAAAGCCATTCTGTACGGAGATCGAATTACCAAATCGATGAAAGCAGCGATTGATGAAACCGACCGTCGTCGTGGCATCCAAATCGAATACAACGAAAAACACGGCATCACCCCGACCACTATTATCAAGAAAGTCTCCGATATTATGGAAGGCGCTTACGGCAGCTCTATGCGTGGTCGCGCTAAAAAGGAATTCGATAAAGTCGCGGATAACAAAGCCAGCTATGACAGCATGACACCAGATAAAGCAATTAAAGAAATTGCCAAACTAGAAAAGAAAATGTTCAAACATGCCAAAGATTTGGAGTTTGAAGCAGCAGCAAGTGTTCGAGATGAGATTGCTGGTTTGCGAGAGCTGGCGTTTAAATAGTTTAAAAAGACACCCCTACTTTTTAGTGCTTTCTCTCATAAATTTCTCAGTATATAAAATACTGAGGAATTAGTTATTTATTGTAAGTCAGACAAACATAGATCCAACCGACTAAGAAACGATGAAACTATCGAGGCCGACCAAAATTCTGAGTCCAATAGTTGGTGTAAGTAGTGTTCTGATCAGTTGATATTGCCATACCGACTTCGGTCACATTTGGATCCATCATATTTTTACAATGACCATCACTAGCTAACCAAGAATCCACTGCTTCTTGGGCTGTATCCCTACTCGTACCTGCAGAAATATTTTCAGAGAGTCTTGACCAACTGTAGCCATAAGTAGCAACTCGATCTCTTAAAGCACTTTGTTTACTTAAAGAATAGCCACTCCAATCCGAAACTGTACCTGAACCTTCATGTGAGAATGTATTAGTTTCTGTCATATCCTGACTATGTTCATACGCCGCCTTATAAAGTT
>JBALXO010000033.1:19371-35650 GCA_036960615.1 Cocleimonas sp.
TAGCACTACTGCCTCCGCCTCCACAAGCTGATAACATTAATGCCGTAAGGACAGATAAACTAATTGATGGAAAATTAAACTTAACAGCATGCATAATTAACTCCTGAGGCTTATTTTTATTGCTAGATAGGATTAAAAGACTTCGAATAAACCAATAAATTCAATTTTTATTATTTTGGTTCTTTTTGTAAGTTATCTTTATTTACTACTTTAAGGATGATAATTACATTCTAGCAATGATAAATTCACTCATCAAAAGTATCTGATTAACGCATAAATCCTTTTTAAACCAGCTACATACTGATTTTATGAATTAAATTAAGTGATACTAACGTTAGAAAACTAAAAAACTAAGGTACTAAAACTTACCAATAATTTGAAGTTTTAAGAAGCGTCAAATGTGCGAAATGAGATTGCTCGCTTGTAATGCCTGATGTTTACGAAATTGAAAAAAGGTTAAAAGACACCCCCATCTTTTGAATGATATTTATACGGTTACGCCATCCCTTCCGGTATCCATTTAAACAAGACTTTTATCTCGCTGAAGCTCGGCCCTTTTCCCTAAAAGACCTATCAACAATGAGTCTTACTTAATCAATCGCGTTTGCGGATAAGCCGCATGCCAGCCGAACCAAAAAGCACGATGATAAGGCAAACTAATCAATCTACGCTCATCACTTTGGGATACTAACTCACTCTCTGTCAGAGTCCATTTCACGCCTTTAGCATCAACTAAAGTGCTATCACGATCATAGCTAACGATATCAACACTTTTAGGATCATAGACTCGATTCGCGCCTGTTCTATCAGTCAGTATTAATAATTTCTGCGGGCCAATTTTGTTTTTATACAGTGGGTTTTTATTCAAGAATGCCGTATCGATCGCAAGTTGTTGTGTGGGTGATGCTGGAAAACGTAAGGCTAATACTTCTTGTTTATTTTTCAGTCGCTTATCAGCAAAAGGCGTATTAAACATTAACTCATTTGTAGCAAAGTAATTCTGGTAAGCAACACCTTCACCATAATCACGATGGTAACCTGTTTTAGGTGACAATACGGTTGTGTCGGGATGGCGACGTTTCCATTCTTTCCATGTAGTTGTAACTACACTAAGGTGATCAAGCTTAATACCTTTATCGACTAAAGGCCCTAACACGGGCTCGCCTTTAATCGTGTTCCACAATGATTGCGTTGCTTTATCGTACATAAGTTTATTCGAGCGATAGAGAAAACCGCTAGTACCCAAAGCGTAGTTAACGCCATTTAATTTGGTTTTATAAGGGATGATTGTTCCGCATAGGGTACAGTAAACGCCCGCGATATCGACACCGCCGATAGTATCAACAAACATTTCATGCCATGCCAAAATACGTTTTGGATAAGCACGCGCATCTCCATTAATTTTAATACCGAATACCACGTTACTATCTTGTAGATAACTGGCTTGATTAGCAGTAATCATTGCTGGCTTGCGTAATGGCGGAATACCATCTTGTAGTACGCCACCCCAACGAATTTCATCTAGACGAATGCGTGCAAAATCTTGTCTATCCGCAAAATATTTTTCGAACTTTGGATCGATATTTCGGTATAACGAAGCTTTAAAAGCGGCATAGCCATCTGATATTATTTCAGATCTATTCCAAAGCCAGAAATACCATTGATTCATATCTCGACCAAAGTTTTGGCCTGTTTTACGTTGTAATAATTCAATAGCTTTCTGTTGGCTGAGTGAGCTCTGCGTATAAGCAATAATTTCTAACACATTCGGAATATATTCGACACGCCAATGTTTATTCAAGTTAGCAATAGCACTATCGACGCTTTGCTCAATAGGATTGGTGAGAATAGTATCAAGCGCCTCTAAGGCCTGAGCATCTGATGATTTAAGACTTGCCGATGGCTGTGCTTCATGGCTAGCCGAGAAAGCAATCGACGTTACTACGATTGCCAAGACTAAGGTTAATGATGATAGTGTAAATTTAATTAAAGTGAACTGTCTCATGCTGAAAAGCCTCTGTCGCGTTTCTAGAAAATACGAGTAAATGTCTTCACTAGACGCAGTGATTAATTAAATTTTTGATTTAGAATTTCTGAGGATGAAGGTGAAATGTTTATCGGCAGTTTTATGCTTTGGTACACCTTCATTATATATAAATTGAACGAAGGCGGGCTCTCGGGTTATCTAAAGTCTTTCAAAAATAGCATTCTATAAATTTTAACAAATAGTATGTAGTAATCTCTGATTAAATCTAATCAGAGATTACTTAGCTTAATTTATTTAAGCTGACCTTGAAGTATTTCTTGAACCCCAGGCTTATTCGCAAATATTTCTTCTTCGCTCAGCCCGTCTAATTCGTGTGGGAATACCAACCAATCATCAGTTTCGTATAAATAATAATCAGGTGCACGTTTGGTTTTATTGTTATTCGGTTTGTACCATGGGGTTGCAACGCGAATATCTTTGGGTGTATTGCGGCGTGATTTTTTCTCTAACGTAGCAAATATCGCTTCGATACTACTACCTGAATCAAACACATCATCAACCAGTAGTAATTGGTCATCGTAGTTGATGTTTTGAATAATATAATCCAAGCCATGGACTTTGACTTTCTTTCTTTGCTTCGCAATCCCTGCATAAGAAGAGGTACGAATTGCTATGTGATCTGAAGGTGAACCGAGATAGGACAAAATTTCCTGAACAGCAATACCTACCGGAGTACCTCCGCGCCAAACACCAACAATAAAATCAGGCCTAAACCCGCTTTCGAAAACTTTAACACCTAATCTGTATGAGTCGAGTAGTAAATCATCAGCGGTGAGGTATGTTTTTTTCATTTAAATTACCGTATATATTTTAAAGGTTGGGGAAGAAGTAATAGAGCAGCTGAAGGCAAATTAAAGCATAAACACCAGCGACAATGTCATCAATCATAATGCCTAAGCCACCTTCAACTTTTTTATCTAAGAGTGAAATCGGCCATGGCTTCCAAATATCGAATAGACGAAATAAAGCAAAGCCAATTACAATCCATAGCCAGCCTGCGGGAGCGGCGATCATTGTAATAAAAAAGCCTGCGAATTCATCCCAAACAATTCCGCCATGGTCATGCACACCAAGTAACTTAGAAGATTTATCACAAATCCAAATACCTGTAATACAAACTATCGCAGTAACGATTAGATAAGGTGCTAAGGATAATTGCAGCATTAATAAATACAGCGGAATCGCCATCAGCGTGCCAAAGGTACCCGGCGCAAAAGGCGATAAACCACTGCCAAAACCAAAGGCAAGAAAGTGCACTGGGTGTGTCATTACCTTACGATTTAAATCTGGAACTTTTGGGTTTTTATCGCTCATGAAAAGTGGTTGAATCCCATGTTATTAAGAGAGTTGTTAAATAAGTTATTAAAAGAATTGTTGTTAGTATGAATAATACCTTTTTGATTAGTGATTGTACCAATACAACTAAAACGACATTCACTAGACGAGTAGGTCTCTAGGAATTCAGCTTCTATGATTTCAGGAATCGTAAATAATAATTCATAATCATCCCCACCCGTTAAAGCAAATTCAAGTGCCTGTTTATTATTTATTTTTTTCAACACCTTAGAGAATGGAATTTGAGTTAAATCTAACTCAGCACCAATTATTTGATCAGAATTTAGCTCTGAATGCGAAAGAGTAGATTGCTTTAGAATATGAGAGAGGTCTTGTAACAAACCATCTGATATATCAATACAAGCACTCGCATAATCTTTAATCAGATCGCTTTCGTTAAGTCTTGCTGTGGGACGATTAAGCCGTTGTTGACAATAATCCACTTCAGTTTCTGTGAGTTCTGTTTTTGAAGTTAAAGTTTTCTGTAACAATGCCAAGCCCACCGCTCCATCTCCCAGAGTACCTGAGACATAAATTTTATCACCCTGCTTTGCGCCATTACGATATAAAGCTTTACCTGATGTAACAGAGCCCATCACTTGAATACTAATCGCTAGTGGTCCACTAGTAGTATCTCCACCAACTAAAGAAATACCTGCTTCTTCGGCCAGCGTTTTTAGACCACGACTAAATTCACTTAACCATTTGTGATTAATTTCAGGAAGCGTTAACGCCAAAGTAAACCATTCTGGCTTCGAACCCATGGCTGCGAGATCACTTAAATTTACGGCTAAAGCTTTATGTCCGATATCGTAAGGTGAGGTATTTGAAGGGAAATGAACACCAGATACTAGTGTATCTATTGAAGTTACTAGTTGTTGATTGGGAGCCAAAGATAAAACAGCCGCATCATCACCAACGTTTTTTATAATGTTACTGCTGGTATTGTCTGATGTATTGGAAGAGTATTGGGATGGATTTTCCCAAGTGAAATAGGTTGCGATTAAGTCAAATTCACTCATCGACAATCTTGATTACTTTTTGCTTGGACTTGAATCAGCTGAGCTAGTATTTTTTGAGCTTGGTTTAGCTGAAGTTGCTTTTTCTGGAACTGTTTTAACAGAACTTATTTTCACTGAGCTTTCTTTAACTGTTTTTGCTTTTGTTTGACGTGGTTCTTTTTGGCCGGATTCTTCAGGGCGAAGTTTTGCCCCTACTTGATCCAAAACACCATTGATAAACTTATGTGCCTGATCTGCCCCGAATTTTTTACATATATTAACAGCTTCATTTACTGCAACCTTGTAAGGAACTTCAGGGTGATTTTTCAATTCACAAACAGACATACGTAATACAGCACGTTCGATCTGATCCAAATGCTCTGCATCGCGATCTAAAAATGGATTCAGCTCAGCATCAATCTCATCTACATTATCAATCACAGTTTTCGCCAATGATTGAAAATATGCCATATCGGCTTTACCCATATCTTTAGATAAATCTTTGTCTTCTTGCAGACCCACATAAATATCAGTGTATTCGTTTTGCGTCATCTGCCATTGATAGATCGCGATGACCGCAAGTTTACGCGCAACTCGACGTTCAGAAATATATTGGCTTTTCTTATCAACAGGCATTTTTTGCAACTTTATCAGTAATTTATGGAGTATTATTAATAATTAAACTAATAATAATACTAGATTATTAGTATTCTTTAACGGTGTCTGGCTTACTTTAATTTACTCATTAACGAAGCCATCTCAATCGCAGTCACAGCTGCTTCAGCACCTTTATTACCAGCTTTAGTGCCAGCACGCTCAATCGCTTGTTCGATGGAGTCAGTAGTCAAAATACCATTGATAATTGGTAAACCAGTATCTAAAGCAATGGTTGCTAAACCTTTCGCTGAAGCATCAGCAACAATATCAAAATGTGGTGTACTACCACGGATAACCGCACCTAAACCAATAACTGCATCATAGTTGCCGCTATTAGCCATTGCTTGAACTAATACTGGCAATTCAAATGCGCCTGGTACTCGTACGATTTCGATATCTTTATCAGCAACACCGTGGCGTTGTAAGGTATCAACTGCACCATCGACTAAGCTTTCTACAACAAATGAGTTGAAACGTGCAACAGCGATTCCGAAGCGTGCTTTTTTAGGGTTGAAGTCGCCTGATATTTCTTTAATCGAACTCATAATACTTATCCTTTTGTAAACTCACCATTGAGGCTAATTGAAAAGTGCCAGAAAGGTGGGGGGTGTCTTTTTAGTTAATCTAAACGATCTATTTATTCGCCAACATATTCAACGATTTCCAGCCCGAAGCCAGCTAAACCATTATACTGTCTTGGAGCACTCAAGACGCGCATTTTTTGAACGCCAACATCAGATAAAATCTGTGCACCAATACCAAACGTTTTAAATTGGGTACGACTCGAATCATCGTATTCTGCTTGCTTCTCGTGATTCTTGTCTAATTCTTTAAGACGGTCTAAAAAACTACTCTGATCACTGGCACTCAATACCACAATCACACCAGATTCTGCGTCTTCCATTCTCGCCATAATATCACGGATTGGCCATGCTACGCCTTCTTCGGTGAGTGATAACATATCGCATAAAGTATCTTCGACATGAACACGCACTAATACCGGAGTATCTGCGTCAATTTTACCTTTAACCAACGCTAAATGATTATTAGTCTGACTAGCAATGTCATCATAAGCAATTACATTGAATTTACCAAATTCGGTATCTAGTTCAACTTCATAACAACGTTTGATGGTTTTTTCAGTCTCAACACGATAACGGATTAAATCCTCAATCGTGCCAATTTTTAAATTATGTTTTTTAGCGATAATAAATAAATCATCACGACGTGCCATTGAACCATCGTCATTAAGAATTTCAACAATCGCTGCTGCGGGTTCAAAGCCTGCTAAACGCGCTAGATCACAGCCCGCTTCAGTATGACCTGCACGAGTTAATACACCACCTGGCTGAGCCATTAATGGAAATATATGTCCCGGTTGAACAATATTTTTACTAGTCGCATCTGGTGCTACAGCAGCACGGATCGTTAAGGCACGATCGTAAGCCGAAATACCTGTGGTTACACCTTCAGATGCTTCGATAGATACCGTAAAGTTAGTGCTGAATTCTTCATTATTTAAAGCAACCATCAAAGGCAAATCTAGCTGTTTACATCGTTCAGCTGTGATTGGCATACAGACCAGACCACGACCATAAGTCGCCATGAAGTTAATATCTTCAGTGCGTACTTTTGATGCAACCATCAAGAAATCGCCTTCGTTCTCGCGATCTTCATCATCGACGATGATGACCATTTTACCTTCAGCTAATTCAGCAAGAATTTCTTCTATACTGTTGAATTGTGGTTCATTATTATTCATTAAAAGTCCTGCTTTAGCCTTTCTTACCATAACCGTTTTCTGTTAAAAACGATTCGGTGATATTTGAAGGTGTTGACATAGAAGCCATGTCAGCCATACCGCCCTGATTTAGCAAACGCTCCAAGTAACGTGCGATGACATCGACTTCTAAATTAATTTTTGTACCCGCTTGATAGTGACCAATAACAGTCTCTTGGAGTGTATGTGGAACAATGTTTATTTCAAAATGCACTCCATCAACTCGATTCACTGTAAGGCTCACACCATCGATAGTAATACTGCCTTTCGCAGCGATATATTTAGCTAAGCTGTCAGGAGCTTTAATATTAAACCATTCAGAGCGACCATCATTACGACGAGCCACAACCTCACCTAAACCATCCACATGCCCACTGACTAAATGCCCACCCAATCGAGTTTGCAAAGTTAATGCTTTTTCGAGATTAACGGGTGATCCTTTAGATAAATCACCCAAAGAAGTAAGAGATAATGTCTCACGTGAGGCATCCGCAGTGAAACTTGAATCACTCAGAGCAACAGCCGTTAGACAGACTCCATTGACCGCGATACTATCACCGAGCTGTACATCAGACATATCCAGCTTACCAGTATTCACAACTAACGCCATATCGCCGCCTTTCGGTTGCAAATCGCTCAAAGTGCCAACGGCTTGGATGATTCCTGTAAACATATAACGACGTCTATCAAAATAGGTTGGGTATTATCTACCAGCAGGAGCCAGATAGAAAGCCCTGAACAGTGAATTTATGGGATCATATTAAAAAGTAAAACATGCTCAAAATCAGGTTTTATTTTTTATATAAATGTGGCGCGATACTACGATTATATTGCCAACCTTGGCGTCCCGCTTTTTTGCCTTTTTGACGTGGCCTTAAAACGTAATAAACCTTCAACACATTCTTCACGTATTGCATAGTTTCTTTGTAAGGAGGAATTCCCTTGTATTTATCGACCGCACCTTCACCCGCGTTATAAGACGCTATGACTTTTTTTAAGTCGCCTTTAAAACGATCCATTAAAAAACGTAAATACTTAGTACCACCGCGAATATTCTGCTTTGGTTTAAAGCTATTTTTCACACCAAAGCGTTTTGCCGTAGCAGGAATGAGCTGCATCAAACCTTGCGCGCCAGCATGCGAAAGAGCCTTCACCCTGAAACAGGATTCTGCCGTAATAACAGCTTTAATCAGATTCTTATCAATACGATATTGACGCGCATACTGATCAATATAAGGATTAAATTTACGTGCTTTCTTATTGATTTTATTAGCATCCCACGATACACAACTGCCCGAAGATGAACGTCTACGACTCTTCTTAGAGCGGATTCGTTTTGATCGTTTAAATGATCTTTTATAAGGAGAGGCCGCCGTTTTTGCCTCGGCACTATTTGAGAATCCGCTATTACTTGGCAGCACACTTTGGCCCGCGAACAGACAAAGCGACATGAGCAAAATCAGCAGTGACCATGAAACAGATCGAAATATCAGATTAAAGGGAAAATTCATAAGTGTTAATAAGAACAATAGGAGGGATTAAGATTAATTATAGATTAAAACAAAATTATTTAATTGTTATCGATGAAGATACCATAAGTAATACCGAACGTAATCACACCACAGAGCAAGTGGCTTATTGGCCCATGGAGCCTATTGCGAATCCTATTCTTAGTTTACAAAAAACAGTAGCGACCATTTACGATCCCTTTAATGACACCAACCCCAAGTCTATACCGGGTAGCGTGCTTGAATACACCATTACAGGAGAAAACTCAGGAGCTGGCCCTGCGGACGATGATTCAATTATCCTCACAGATCTAATCCCAGACAACACCAAACTATGTGTTACCAATACAGGTAACTGTTTAGCTCCCTACTTTACCAATGGCACACCTAGTAGTGGCTTAAGCTTAGCCGCAATCAATTATTCAGATGACGATGCTAGTAGCTACAGTTATAGCGCCACAGCAGATGCAGAAGGTGCAGATGGTAACGTCACAAATTTACAAATAACAACGAATGACGGTTTTTTATCAAAACAGGAACTACCGCCCCTAACTTCAGTATCAGCTTTAGAGTGATCATAAAATAGATAAAAAGATATCCTAACCTTTCGGGCTTTTATCATTACACTTCAACATTTTTTAGGATAAGTACCGATTTACCTATTTTTCCATTTAATTAAATGAATCAATCACATCATCACGAAAAACGTGAGCTTTAACCAGATGCCTGATAGGCTCTGTATATTGCAAATTTAAACTCGTTTTTCTCAAGGATTCTTTAATGCAGTTTTCAGCTCAACTTTTAACCCGTGCCGTAAACATTCTTGTCGCCATGAATATCTTAATGTTCTTTGTGCATTCACAAGTTATGGGTGGATTAGATAGCTCACTCGCACTGCATTTTCCAAAAAACGATAATTATGGTATCTGGCAATATTTTAGCCATATGTTTATGCACGGTAATCTCATGCATCTGGTCTTTAATATGTATGCCTTGTGGATGTTCGGTAGCGCTCTGGAATCAGTCTTAGGTAAAGTTCGTTTTTTGATTTTTTATTTCGCCTGTGGCATCGGAGCGGCGGTAATTTACAACGCAGTCAACTATTTCAGGTTTGATCAGATATACAGCATACTTGCAGACTCTGGCCTGAGCGGTCCAGACATCATGCAAATGATTAAACAATATAGCTATCCACCGAGCGTCATTGATGAAGCTCAAGCTGGTAAAATGTTTAATACTTTCTATGCGCCTATGGTCGGTGCATCAGGTGCTATTTACGGCATCTTGGTAGCCTTCGCACTCTACTTCCCTAACAATAAATTGATGATACTGTTTATTCCTTACCCAATCGCTGCCAAGTTTTTCGTACCGGTATTAATCGCAATCGACTTATTCTCAGGCGTTACAGGGTTCTCATTATTTGGAGGAGGCGTTGCTCACTTCGCACACGTTGGCGGAGCGATTATTGGCTTCTTATTATTGTTTATTTGGCGTAAAGAATTTACACGGAAATCAGTTATTCGATAGAATAATTATCTTCAATACAATTAGTTGAAATGTATATATAAGATACCCCCCACCTTTTTGGCTGTTTTCAATTATTGAGTTTGTTGTTTCACTTTCGATTGGCCCCATATATTTAAAATATTAGCGCCAAAAACAATAATCGCACCAACGATTACCCACACATTTATTGCTTCGTTATAAAAACTCGCACCGATAAAAACAATAATGGGTAAACGTAAGAAATCTATTGGAGCTATAAACATAACTGGCGCATATTTAAGTGCCATTATTATGCAGTAATGCGCGAGTAAACCTGCACAGCCCACTAAGACAATAAACGGTACAGTTGCTATCGTTGGAATGGTTACATCGCCATCATAAAAAGAAAAAACTATGCCTAACACCAATTGAATCGACGCCAACCAAAACATAATACATGTGGTGCTTTCCGTGCGTGAAAGCAGTTTGGTGGCGATAAATGTTCCCGCAAAACCAACGGCACAAAGTGCTGCTGCAATAACACCAGAGCTAAGCGTAATCGTGCCGGGTTGTGCCACTACAAGAATACCTACAAAGCCTAAGGCGATAGTTATCAAACGTATTTTAGTTAAACGTTCACCAAGAAAGAACGGTGCCATCAGAGCTACCCAAATCGGCGTGCTAAATTCAAAAGCGAATACTTGGGCAAATGGGATTGTAGCTATCGCAAAAAACCATAAGTTTTGCCCAAAAAAATGACAGATATTTCGAATCAAATGCAAGCCAAAACGCTGTCGAGAAACCGTCCCTAAACTTTTGGCAAAACCTCCAATAGCTAATACTATAACAACGCCAATAATCGACCGATACATCATGATTTCGAAGGTATCAAGTTCACTCGCCATCTCTCTACCTGCAACCGCCATCGCGGTAAATGACATGAGAGCACCGAACATCCATAAAGCGGCTTTAAATGTGTTTGGCATCGCCATTATTGAATCTGCATCATAGATAGTTAAAAATTGATTAAACACTGATTAACAGGACAAAGGAACTATAAAATGACACCCCCACCTTTTTGGTACTTTTCATTTAATCTAGGTTTTTAGACACAAAAAAACGCATCCATATAGGATGCGTTTGTAGAATTATTTAGATGTGTTTTATCTAAAATAAGTTTTAAACAACCTATCACCCGGCGTGTTACCTGAAGGACAAACTGCATCGGCAGTCTGTAAAGCTTCGTGAAGTTCACTAACCGTCATAGGAACATCGTCTACATTTAAAGTCGTATCTAACTCTTGTACTAAAATATCCTCTACTTCTTCGGCCAACGACGAGTGATAACAATTTTTGGTTTATTCATAAAAACATTCCTTGTGGGAGTTAGTCTGGATCTTTTTTATTCTGCATAGAGTTTGTTCCCTTGTAAAACCAATTAGTTTCATGAGAAGAAACTAATTTCACTGCCATCATTTTTTATTAGAAAAACATAAATAAGCTTTAGAAATTGATTGGTAGAAATTAACTATACTTATCATGTTTGATTGAGACTTATTAGATGCTAATACTATTTTGGCATAAGAACATTCAGATACGTGGGGCAAACAGCCCAATCTAATACTCATTTTTACACTAGGAAACAACGTGACTATATTCCCTACCCTTGAAATCCCACACACTTTAGCCGCTGGACCAGGTCCAGGAAACACCCACCCTAGAGTTCTACAAGCCTATACAAATGCAGGCGTTGCAGATCATATGCAAGCCGACGTTATCCGCGGCATGATAGAAATTAAACACATGCTACGCAACGTATGGGGCACGAAGAACATCCATACCTACGGCGTAGCAGGTACAGGTTGGAGCGGACTAGACTGCATTCAAAGCATGATTTTACCGGGCGATACAGCAGTCGTATTCAACAACGGAACCTTTAGTGGTATTGATGCCCTAACGATTCGCATGAAAGCTTCAACAGTCGAAGATTTAGCAGCTAACCCACTTAACCCAATGCCAAAGAATGTAGTCGTTATTGACGTTCCACACGGAACATCGGTGAGTGGCGAAATGGTTGAAGCTGCTCTAGCAGAACATAAGCCAATGTGGGCATTTATGGCGCACTATGAGACAGGTAGCGGTAGAATAAACGATATTCAAGGTTTTAATGATGCCTGCTCCAAACACAGCGCAATGGGTATGGTCGATGCGGTATCTAGTCTAGGTATAGGACATTTCAATATTGATGACTACCCAGCAGTCGTAGCATGGGCATCATGCCCTCAAAAAGGCGTTTTAGGTTTACCACTAACTTATGCACCTGTTTCGTTCAGAGATGAAGCGATCGAGTTATTCCTCAAACGTGGGTGTTATACATTTGTACATAACCCGGTTTTAGAAGCTAGACACTGGGGAATCATTAATGGCGAAGACGTAGCAGCGGGAACCTATCATCGCACCCATTCACCCAATGCTGTAGCCTCTTTTCATGAAGCTTTACGCATTCTATTAACCACTGGTCGTGAGCAAAACGCTAAAGATTATTTATATCACGAAGCTGCATTGAAGCAAGCCGTGGCAAGTATGGGCTGTGAAGTTACTTCAAATATGCCGAGTTTAGTAGTATTGAATTTACCGGGCGCCCTAGCTGGAAAAGAGAAAGACCTAGTAGCTAAATGTAGAAGCGAAGGCTTTGGTATATGGCCAACATTGTCGGCTCCAGTCCAAGTAAGAATTGGTATTTTAAATCAATTAAACGAAACTGTAATAACTGACATTGTGGGACGCTTCGCTGATGCCATGCTAGGAATGGATGCTAAGTTTGATAAGTCGGAAATAATGGATCAACTTAAAGCTTATTATCAAGCTTAGAGTTTTCTAAATACTTATTTATTTACATTTACAAAAATTGAGGCACTTGAGATTAAATAAATCTAAAGTGCCCTTTTTTTGAAAATTATTTTTAATTGCAAGTTTTCTGATTAAATTAAAGCAAATTTCCATCTACATCGATGGCTATAACTCTAAGATTATCAGGATTAGGGTCTTCGTTTTCTGCAATCCATGGAGAAACACACTCACGGTCTTCAACACAAGGATCTGTTAGTGTTCCCAGAAAAGCTAAAAGATCACCCACTTCACTTTCAGAAAGCTTAGCATCTTGCAAAACATTCTGTGTATTAGAAGCTCGGTATGCTAACAATTGATCAACAGCATTTTCTGTATTAGCAAGCGCATTACTAGTTTGTATTCCTTCCTGTGAAATTTGCAAATAATCAAACGCCGCAACCGATTCTTCAACATTTAGATGATGTCGCACCATCGACTCTAGAGATTCAAATGCTCCAGAATGACCCCAAGGTCCTGTCGCTGTGACATTTAATAAAGTAGGTGTACGGAAAGCATACATATCTTTCAAATCCTGAGTTTCATTAAATCTACCAAAATCATCATCACCCGTGATACCGTTTCCTTTACCGCGACCAATCTGTGGAACAGCAACTACATGATTTAATTCGTCTGTAAAGAAATCACCACTGTGACAACTAGCACAATTCGCCCCTTTATCCTCAATCGGCTTAAAAAATAATAATGCACCACGCTTAGCTGATTTACTAATAGCCTCGGAATCACCTTCTGCGTATTCTCTCCAAGGGATACTTACAAAAGTCTGCGAACGCATGTATTCGCCAATAGCTTTGCCTATGTTGTTATATGTAATGAGTGATTCTGCAGTTTCGTTTCTTTGAAATGCTTTTTGAAATTCTGGTAACCAATTATTCGTTGCTAGTTCATCTAGTCCATCCCCATAATTTCCGATCCTAGCAGCTAGACGATCTCGGATAGCAATATTTCCTTGACCTGCTCCAAACTCAAAGCCTCTCATTTCAACGTCTGGTAAAATCGGAAAATGCGCAACTGCATCTGCAAGCGTATCACCTACATTCGGATCAGCTAAATCTAAGCCTGAATCTGGCGTTTGGATCCCCAAACCATCATCGCCATTCGTATTAGGTGTTTTGCCAATACTACTGACACGTCCGTCCCAAAACATAGCTTGATCATGCAAGCCTACATTAAAAACTGTAGGTACGTTTCTCGGCATTGTAGGACCGCCATCCCATTCAATTCCAAACGGATCATGAATTCGCCCTGGTCCTAATAAATCAGGATCAACAGCCGCAACTCCAATAGCAAGTGGTAAGTCATCACCACCACCAAGCATCGGATGATGGCAACTGACACATGCTGTGTCTTGATCCCCGCTTAAGGCTTTACTAAAGAATAGTAATTTACCCAATTGAGGTAATGGCTCACTGATATCAGGAAGGTCTCTTTCCGATGCGGGGTCACCACTTATATTGTTAACACGCATCATCTCGACGAGTTCAATATCCAACTCAGTATTATCGGTAGTAGTAGAGGAACCACCACAGCCAACCAATACAAAGCTGCTAAGTAAGGTAACTGAAAAAACTTTAATCGTTGAACGTAACATATTAATTATCTTCCTATCAATAATTTATATTGATTTACTATTCCCAATAAGGAGGCGGTATACACAAAATAGTTCAGCCTAAATAAAAGGAACTTTAAAAACTCTGTCTCTTTTACAAAAGATAAAACTGATCTCTAACCAACTTAAATTATAATGAATAATTTCTTATTTATTCATTTGATCTAAAATTATAAATTAATGGTAGCATCCTTAAGCTATATGGTCGTCAGAGTGCAAGTGGCTCTATTTAGAACAGAACTAAGCATAGGATTATGCTCTTGTAAGTGAGTATTTTTTGGTAATAATTCACAAAAACATAAACAAATAATGGAAGCTTAGGTTTATTTCATTTCTTCTGATTTATAAAAGAAAACAGGCGAAAGCAGGAGTATCGTTTTTAATAACACCTCCCTACCTTTTGATAATTTTTAATAAATATTAGTCATCTTTAATACCGATGGTGTAATTTTATCTAGCTTATGTAAACGGATTACCGCTGTATGACATTTAGCTTTAACAATGTGGTAATAGAGTTCGTTGTTTTGCACAATTTCTTCATGATCAAGGACTCTCTGACAAGGCTGACATTCCTGTTTTGGCTGGTAATGGTCGTATGGGTTTACCTATTTTAGATCCTAAAGATTTTCCTTATTACTACTTGGCATTATTTCCTCAGTATCAGTTTTACATCTTCACAAACCGGATTGAATTAGAAATCTTGTATCTTGCTTTACTCTTCTTCAACCTATTATTGCTCTTTTAAAAACTGTAGATGTTGAGATTTACCCGAATACCATTTGAGTGTCGATGGGTATTGAGTCACCTAAAGATTTGATAGAGCATTTCATTGCCGCAGCGAAGTTGTGTATCGGTCCAGAATACCCAGCTTAATCGGAAAAATTCTTAGGTTTATCTGAATGTAATATCTTGATTAAAAAAATCTATTTAGATATCCATACAAGCTACATTGAAGCGTCTTTGAATTAATCTATTCGTTATTTACAAAGTATTACTATTGCGTCACAAAAAATTAGATTAGTACTATAGTTTAATTTTTATTATTTCACCTAAAAAGGTAATTATGACTTTAGCTTCCTTAAAACCAATGGTTGAAACTATTCTTTTAAATCAAAAAAACTCGTTAGAGGGTCGTTTACTTGAGATTTGCACACTCTTAGAAGTAAATGTGCCACATTACAATTGGGTTGGTTTTTATTTTAAAAATAGGAATAAGGATGAGTTAAAACTAGCGACTTATGTCGGAAAGCCTACGAACCATACTATAATCCCTTTTGGCAAAGGTATTTGTGGGCAAGTAGCTGTTAGCAATAAAAATTTTATTGTTCCGGATGTTCAAGCACAAGATAACTATATAGCCTGTAGCATCGATGTAAAATCCGAAATTGTTATTCCAGTTTTTGTAAATGGAGAAAATATCGGACAGATAGATATCGACTCTAATACACCAGATCCTTTTAGTGAAAAAGATGAACGCTTTTTAGAATTTGTTTGTGAAACGGTAGCCAAACAATTAAAAGGCTCTCTTTTTAATTAATTTTAGCTATTTCAAGTTTAACAATATAACTGTACTACACTAAATGTAACTGCTTATTAAGGACGTGTTTTGAAGACAACAGATCAAATTATTAAAATCGATAATGTCTCAGTTAATTTTGGTGATTTAAAAGCATTAAATAACGTTAGTAATTACGTCAATCGCGGCGAAGTTGTTGTTGTTATTGGGCCTAGTGGTTCAGGTAAGAGTACTTTGCTTCGTACACTTAACGGTCTACAGAGTTTTCAAAGCGGTAAAGTCATTATCGATGGTGTTGATATTTCTCAAAAGAAAACCGACATGAACGGACTCCGCTCTGAAGTGGGCATGGTGTTTCAACATTTTAATCTTTTTCAGCATAAAACGGCTCTACAAAACATCACATTACCACAGCGTATCGTATTGAAACGTAG
>JBALXO010000034.1:0-34327 GCA_036960615.1 Cocleimonas sp.
CAGTACCACCACTAAGCGAACTGGTTCAGCAATGCATCACAGATAAAGTAGTTGCCATAACAGGTGCAGGCGGCTCCATTGGTTCAGAGATTTGCCGACAAGTACTCCTGCAGAAACCGACAAAACTCATCCTAATTGAACTTAATGAATTTAGCTTATATACAATCGAGCAAGAGCTAAACCAGCTAAAACAAGCACAAAGACTCGAGCTGGACATAATCTCAATTCTTGGCTCCGTACAAAAAGAACATAGATTAAAAACAGTTTTTGAAACCTTCAAAGTAGAAACTGTTTATCACGCGGCAGCTTATAAACATGTCCCTATGGTAGAGCACAATGTTGTCGAAGGCGTTCGCAATAACGTCTTTGGTACTTGGTACTGTGCTGAGGCAGCCATTAAAGCCCACGTTAAAAATTTCGTATTAATCAGTACCGACAAAGCTGTTCGCCCCACTAATGTTATGGGTACGTCAAAGCGAGTTGCTGAACTAGTATTGCAAGCCCTAGCCAAACGCCAAGAAGAAACACGTTTCACGATGGTTCGCTTTGGAAATGTACTAGGCAGCTCTGGTTCAGTAGTCCCGCTATTCCACCGCCAGATTCAGCGAGGCGGCCCGATCACGGTTACTCACCCTGATATAATTCGCTATTTCATGACCATCCCTGAAGCTGCTCAATTAGTTATACAAGCAGGCTCCATGGGTAAAGGTGGTGATGTATTTGTTTTAGATATGGGCGAACCCGTTAAGATTACATCCCTTGCCCGCAAGATGATTCACCTATCTGGCCTAAGCGAAAAGCACGAACAAAACCCAAGTGGTGATATAGCCATTGAATACACGGGCTTACGCCCTGGTGAAAAGCTATATGAAGAATTACTAGTCGGCGACAACGTAGAAGGCACAAACCATCCACGCATTATGACCGCTAACGAAGTACATTTAAGCTGGCCAGAAACCCACAACCTGCTTAATCGCTTAGATAAAGCCTGCCATGAATTTCATGTTGATGATGTGATTGAATTATTACTCGAAGCCCCAGCTGCATTTAATAAGCAAGGAGATTGTCCTGACTGGGTGAGAAATGCTTAACCCTCTCCATAAAGTGCTAAAAATAGAATAGAGATCACAATTATACAGGTGAAATCTATAATAAAATGAATATAGACACAAAGTAAAAAGAAGAAACATTTTAAATCAATAGCAACTATATATAATAACTGATAAACAATATCAATTTAAACTAGGATCAATTTTATTTAAATATTATAACAATTCACTTACAACAAACCCCGCATTCAATCATTAGATAGTTAAGATACCTTAGTCAGAAAGAATATTAAACGTGACGACAGCCGGCATATTAAACTAAGGAATATCAGCGATATTCAATATAAAGTCATATAGAACACCCGCCATTCGGACATGCCCAACCTCACTAAAATGCACTACATCATTATAATTCTCCACCCCTGAAATATCAGGCTTCATAAAATAGACCCCCTCATTTAAGCACAATGTTTTAATCGACTTTGAAAATTTAGGTAAATCATCTAATTTTATTTTCAACCTTAACGCTTCTACCTTCTCATAAGGTGTTTCATATATAATTATATTGTTTGATATTTTTTTCCCAAGACTTATTAACTCTTGAACATTTCGCTCATACAAATGCAACCTCTCATCTGTCATCAAATAATATCCTGAATTGCTTTTCTTATGCCGATAAAAGAAATCAATCCTTCTAACAGTAGGATTAAATTTATCAGAAAACTCCTTAAATACATTACTTTTATTAAAAATTCCGAACCTATAATCAACACTACCTTCAGAACTCAACCAGTGATGATTAATAGCCTTTGGATGTGACGGATTAACATTAAAAATTAAAAATTCAAACCTCATCCCCTCGCTAACCAAAAACTTTAGAGTAAGAAGATTATCACTTATACTTTTATCCTGAAATGCAACATTCAACACATCTGCATCAAGCTTCTTAGCAAGAATACTGGGAAAAATATAATCATCTGGATGACCATGCCCATTAGGCTGAGAATCGCCAAGGACCAAAATTGAACCAGCCACATAATTTTTCTTAATGTAGCTTTTCAATAGAGACAGCCTATACAACTCAGGAACTGCTCTTAAGTTATATACTCGACTAGAATCATACCCCCATATAGGAGAGACAATACTAAGGTATATCATTGATAATACTAAGAAAGTCAGCATCATAAACATAACGACATACAACCTAGAATTTAATTTATACATCCTTAACCCCCTAAAAGTTAAAGTATAAGAACTGGGTGTATCCCCCCATACTCATAAAGTAAACAGACAAAACAAAAACAAAAACATTAAAACAAAGAGTTCCAATATTCCGGACAAGCCCCCCTGAAATCTCCATCGTATTCTTTAGAAACAAAACAAACAAAAAAGCCAGAAGAATATATGCGAATAGATAATCCTGACCATTTATATTCCCTGACAAGCTCTCAACGAAAGATGAGAGCTCTATATTGCCGAAATGAAACATTCCAGCCAATACCCTCATAGCACCATCCCAACTTTCTGCTCTAAAGAAAACCCAAGCAACATTGACAAAATTAAATGTCAAAAACCAAGAAAACCAGCCCCACAGCCTAATCCCCTGCACCTGCCATAATCTATGTAAAGAAATTGCTGCGCCGTGCAGCCCCCCCCAGAATAGAAAATTCCATCCTGCACCATGCCAAATACCTCCGATAATAAATGTAGCCATCAGATTCAGGTAGGTATTTCCACTTCCTTTTTTATTCCCACCCAATGGAATATAGATATAATCTCTAAGAAACCTAGATAGCGTAACATGCCACCTTCTCCAAAAATCCTGTATATTGAAAGACTTATATGGACTATTAAAATTAATTGGAAGTTGTATATTAAATAAAATAGCCAAACCAATTGCCATATCAGTATAACCAGAAAAGTCAAAGTACAACTGAAATGTATATGAAAGAGAAGTAGCCCAAGCTTCAAAAAAGCTTAAAGCATCGGTAGAATCAAATCCGTAGTTAGCCCATACCGCAAAGCTATCAGCGATAACTACTTTTTTAAACAAGCCAATAGAAAAAATAAAAATGCCAAGAGAAATATTTCTATGACTTATTTTTTTATTTTCTGCAATGGAAAACTGAGGCATCATTTCCTTATGGTGAACAATGGGACCAGCAATCAATTGAGGGAAAAATGTTACAAAAAGTGAATAATCAAGAAAACCATAACCCTTTGCCTCCCCCTTATAACTATCAACCAAATAAGCAATTTGCTGAAATGTAAAAAAAGAAATTGCTAAGGGCAATGTCAAATAAACAAACCCTGTATCAGAACCAGTAAGTAGATTAAAGTTCTCAATAAAAAAATCTGAATACTTAAAATATCCAAGTAGTGAAACATTACAAACTATACCAAAAGCTAAAATTTTAGGTTTTGATAAAATCGCTACCCCTCCTCCTGACTCAGTCAATTTACTAGCTATAAAGTAATTAAACATTATCGAAATTACGATTATTGGCAAATAAACAACATTCCACCAGGAATAAAAAAATAATGAACTAAGTACCAAGAATAGTTTTGAAAGCTGATCAAACCCCAGGCTGCGAAAATAAAAATATACCAAAAGAACTATAGGTAGAAAAAGAAACATAAAACTGTAGGAATTAAATAACAAAATACAAACCTTTACGCTTATTAGATACCGTGCTTTACAAAATCAGGCAACAACCCAAAGACTTCATCGCCCCTCCCAAGACTCACCATAACAATACGGTTTAGCATAGTACTTGTAGGGCAACCATAATTAATTATAAATATCCCTATCTCAGAAATATATTTAAAGATATGAAATGAGCTTATTCAGGACGAACCAAACCATACAGCATTAACTTCAATCAAGTTAACAATACTACAGAGCTACTGTTAAAAACACTCTTACTTCACGAGTGACAATCGCCTAACTGTCCTACACAAGATTATTAATAACTACTGAGCTGGCAATATACACCAACTAGGTATATTGAAAACATTATTATCCTTCAGCACTGAAACTAAGGAGCACTTCAGCCAATTTTAATCTTTTCTTATTCATATGGCGAATCCTCTCATCTAACCCACTGATTTTAAAACAGCTAAAATCACAGGCATGGCAAGCCCTCAAAGTAATACTGACCTATCTCTTGCCCAGGTGTCGACCTCGATTATTAACTGGCAATTTCACCAAGTCAATTATTTCACCAACTACACTCACCGAAGCCCTTAACAAAGCCAACTGAGCACTAGAAAAATAAATCTAAGCTTAACCTATACAGCTCAACGTAGGCAGCCCCACTTAATAGCACCAGCCAAATAAAGCTTGAATAAAGGAGTAGTGTGACTATCAATATGTGCCTCTATCGCAGTATCATTACCATGTAAATTAATCTTTGGCGATCAAACCATAGCCCCTTGAGTTTAGTAAGACTAATTTTGATAAAAATCCACTATCATGTATTATGTGCAAAGTATCATTCACTCAAAATCAGGTAGCGTTATGCGAAAAATTATTCTAGAAAAATTCAATGAAGCTTTAGAACAAACCGACACAGACAAGCAATATAAAAATATATCAGACGACCAGATTTTGCTTGAAAGTGGGCTAGATTCATTGGGATTTGCTATTTTAGTGGCATTACTTGAAGAGGAGTTAGATTTCGACCCTTTCCAAGAAGCGGAAGATGCGGTATATCCAACAACATTTGGTGAGTTTGTAGCAATTTATGAAAACCGAAAAGCATAACAGAATCATAAATCATTTAGTTAAAATCCCTAGAGATCGTGTTTTTATCGCTCTCCAAGATGATATTTATACATTTGAAGACATACATAGCCTGTGTTCAGAATTTAAAACTGATTACCCTGAGATAATTGACAAAAATTGTGCAATTATTTCAGAGGATAGGGAGTCATTAGCAATATATCTCCCTGCAATAGATAACCTCTGTAAAACTATCTTTCTTCAGCCTGACGATATAAAAACTAGAGAAAGAGAATTTTATCACTCAGCAAATATTGAAATAGTTATCAAGCTAGGAAATGGAAAAGTACTTTCCGTTGATAATATTGCATGCAATGTTACACAACAAATAGCTGAGACCAAATGTAATGATTACATATTAGCGACATCAGGCACTACAGGCGAGCCTAAACTAGCTTCCTACACCCTTTCATCCCTAATAGCAACAGCAAATAAAAATATAGACAGAGGTACAGAATTCATCTGGGGACTTTCGTATGATATCAATCGATTTGCAGGATTGCAGGTCTATTTACAAAGCATAATATCAGGATCTTCCTTAGTCATTCCATCTAGAACGGGAAGCATGGACTCTCTAGTGAATGGCTATACTGAGAAGTCTGTAAATTGCTTATCGGCAACCCCTTCTTTCTGGCGAAAGATGTTGATGGCGCCCCACCATAAAAACATCCCATTAAAGCAAATAACTCTTGGTGGTGAAATTAGCAACCAGAATATTTTAACAGCCTTAAGTAATAGTTATCCCGAAGCGAACATTATTCATATCTACGCCTCAACAGAGGCCGGTGTTGGGTTTGCTGTGAAGGATAAAAAAGAAGGCTTCCCATTAGATTACATCGATGGCAGTATTAACCAAAAATGCCAACTAAAAATTAAAGATAACGTATTGTGGATAAAAAGCAATCACGGGTGTACTAATTTTATTAAAGGCAATTTAGACGTAGACAATAATGGGTATATCAATACTGGAGATTTGATAAAAATAAAAAATGATAGAGTTCTTTTTTTAGGGCGAGAGAGTGGCTCTATTAATGTTGGCGGCAACAAGGTCATGCCAGAAAAAGTGGAGTCGGTATTAGAGGATAGCAACCATGTTCATATGGCAAAGGTTTTTGCTAAAAACAACTCTGTATTAGGCTCATTAGTCTCAGCTGAAATAGTATTAACGGATTCAGGTAAAGCATTAACAAATAAAGAGATGAAAGCAGAAGTCATAGCATTTTGTCGAAAAAGGTTAGAATCTTTTGAAATACCTGCATTATTAAAGCGAGTCGACATGATACAAACCAATGCTACAGGAAAAAAAATCAGGAATACACCATGAAAAACATAATTGTAACAGGATCTGCAAAAGGATTAGGTCTAGAAATTTCAAGACAGCTTGCTTCATCTGGATATAAAGTAATCGGAGTAAGTAGAACAGCTACGACTGAATACTCTGAATTAGTAGAAAATCATCCTGAACAGGTTTATTTTTATAAATTTGACTTTTCTAATACTAATAGCATTTCATCATTAGTCAAAACAATAACTAAAAAGCATGGCCGTATTTATGGGTTGATTAATAATGCGGCCTTAGGACATGATGGCGTTTTGGCAACGATGCATGAATCTGATATATCTGAAGTAATTAAGGTAAATATTGAAGCCCCAATCTTACTTACTAAATATGTTTCAAGATCTATGTTACTTAATAAAACAGGTCGAATTATTAATGTTGGCTCTATCATAGGGTCTACAGGATTTAATGGCTTAAGTGTTTATGGTGCAACTAAATCAGCTCTTGGTGGTTTTACTAAATCGCTAGCTCGTGAACTAGGAAGATCACAAATAACTGTAAATACATTAGCGCCTGGTTATATGGAAACAAATATGACCGATGGCTTAGTCGGAGACAAATTAGATAAAATCAAAAGACGTAGTTGTTTAGGCCGGCTAGCTAATGTTAATGACGCCGCAAGTATGACTTTATTCCTTATATCTGATGATGCTTCAGGCATTACAGGCAGCACACTTACAGTTGATGCTGGTAGTACAGCTTAATGTCATTTAAGGTCGAAATTTGTAAATATTCCATGGTTGATGAACTAATCAATTTTATTGATAATCATTGGCGGAAAGATCATATATTTGTTCGCAATAGAGAGCTGTTTGATTTCCAACACAAGAATGGAGCTATATATAATTTCATACTGGCACGACAAGATGGGAATATTATAGGTATATTAGGATTTATTCCTACGTCGCAATACTCAGAAGCATTAAAGGTTAATAATGAACTATGGTTAGCGATATGGAAAGTTAGAGATGATATTAAAAAACCTGGACTTGGTTTAATGATGCTTAACTACTTAAAAAAATATCACAACAATCCAACTATTTGCTCCTTAGGTCTAAGCCAGCAAGTCATCCCTATATATAAAGCTTTAAAATATAATGTGGGGGTTTTAAATCATAGTGCATTTTTCAACCAAAAAAAATGTACGTTGACCTTTGTAGTACCTAAGATTAATTATATTGTTAATTGCATTAATAAGTTTGTTGAAGTTGATTTTGTTAAAAAAATCGATAATCTGCATTTAGACGATAATATTTTTGATTCACATCCTAAAAAGAATCTGGAGTATTTAGTGAATAGATACTCAAACCACCCATCATATATCTATGATTATTTAATTTTTAAAGAAGAAAATAAATTATTATCAATTGTAGTATATAGAAGCATTGTTATTGGAGATGTGAAGATTGCAAGAGTTATTGATATTCTAGGCGAGAGTATAATGGTTGAAAAATTTAACTATTCTATATCGAGATTTCTTGATAAATATGATTTTGAATATTTAGATATTGTTTCAACCTTCCGTTCTGAAGCGCGCTCTGGTTTTATTTCAAACAGCAATAGTTTAACTATACCAAATTATTTTGAACCTTTAGAAATGAAAAATATCTCTGTTGATTATGCATACAAATCAAATATAGAGCTCTCGATATTTAGAGGTGACTCAGACCAAGATAGGCCAAACATATGAAAAACCTAACAATAATAATGTATCATTACGTTAGAGAAATTAACGGCTCTCGTTATCCCGAAATAAAAGGGCTTGAGCTAGAATTATTCACAAAACAATTAGACTTTATAGAAAAAAACTACTCTGTAGTAACAATGGACATGGTCATAGAAGCAAGTCATGGAGAACTTGAGCTACCAAATAACTCTTGCTTATTAACATTTGATGATGGATACACAGAACACTTTACCGTTGTATACCCTTTATTAAAAAAATACAATATGCAAGGATCATTTTTCATACCTGCGAAAACAGTTTTAGAACATAAAGTACTAGATGTAAATAAAATCCACTTCATTCTTTCATCCATAGAGAATAAAAATGAGATAATAAATTTCTTAAAACAGGAAATAGTGATAAACAAAGAGAAATACGCACTTAAAGACTTTCAAAGTTATTACTCTGAATTTGCACATGAAAATAGATTTGACTCTAAGGACGTTATATTTATTAAAAGGGTATTACAGCACGCGTTACCTGAAAAACTTAGGAATGAACTAACAGATAAATTATTTAGTAAATTTGTAGGGGTTAATGAAGAAGCCTTTGCCAAAGAGTTGTATATGAATAAGTTTCAGATTGAACATATGATTCAAGATGGTATGCATATAGGTTGTCACGGTTATGATCATTACTGGTGGAATAGATTAGACTCTGAACAATTAGAAAAAGAAATTCTAGATTCAAAATCATTCCTCAAATCACTTGGTTGTAACATGTCAAACTGGACAGCTTGTTATCCGTATGGAGGCTATGATGACACTGTGATTAATACACTAAAAAAACATGGCTGCAAACTTGCATTTACAACAAAGGTTGATACTTGCGACGTTAAAATAAATTCACCATACTTACTACCTAGATTAGATACTAATGACCTTCCACCCAAAAGTGAAAGATACAAAAACTTATAGCTACCTGAGATTGGTTTTAGCCACTGAAAATTCATTTTTTCAGCAATTTACATTGTGTAATAAATGATTAGCAGTACATAATCAGACTAATCTAATAATAATTCCATTCTTTAAGACTGGATTTATGCAAAGACGCCTATTCAAAATCGATTTATCATCGAGGAATATTTCATGTAGCGTTTATTCTCAATGCTTTATAAATTCACTGTACCACTACAGAAGTCTCGTGACATTTATCGATAGGAAGACTCAATTCTTAGCAACCAGAAAAAGTGAAGCGAGAACTAAGAATGAAGTAACAGAAAGTAAGCGTTCAGCAAACTACACTCTAGTCTTCTTTCGCGAGTAGCTCCTTGGCATTCATGGCAAAAGCTGCTCAATACTTTTCACTTGAGGTATCTTAGTAAACAATAGCTCTAAATAAGCGTGCGGATTCAGGTCATTTGATTTTGCTGTCTCAATGATACTGTAAAGCATCACTCTCGCTTTAGCGCCTTTTTGGCTGTTACTGACATCCAGTTTTTCCTTCCTGCCGTGAACGGGCGAATCGCATTTTCAACAGCGTTATTGTCGATATTTAAACGCTCACCTTCCACATACAGCGTGAACTTCTTCCAGTTCTGGGCTAATTAACACAGCGACATGCCTGCCTTCCCGTTCGGCAAGGTCCTCACTAATGATTTATCCAGCCAGTTCTTTAGTTTTTCAAGTTGAGGAATAGCTTCGCTTCGTCTTATGGCTAATCCTTTATCAGGAATGAGCTCTTTGATTGTAAGCGATCGATAAACCTAATCTAAAAAATACACTTCAACCACACCATGCTGCCCTCAAACTTAAGCAGAGGATAAAAAATAAGAAAGTTTGAGAAGTGGCAGTTAATCATTAAGGAATGTAAACCCAGCTCGTTAACCCAAACAAAATTTTGCAAACGGGAAGGTATCAAGCTGAGTTCGCTTCACTACTGGATTAGGGTAATAAAAAAATCAGCCGAGCCAGTGCCCTCAATATCCAAAAAAAATATCTCTGACAGTTCATTAAAATACCCACCGCTAGTACGTCATCTCCTGAAGATGATCAGAGGCCAGACGTGTCTGCAGGTTGCGTTAAAATAAACATTCCCACCTGCAATGTTGCTGCGCAACTTATTGCACTTCATCAAGCTGGGGTACTTCATGATCAGGCCTAGCAAGACCACACCAGCTTTATTTGACTACAATTCACTTGGCCGGTTTTGGCAACCTTCAAGTAAGCCCTTTATCTAGAGATCGACATGCCTAGAAAACCAATAACACAACAGCAGGTTAGCTATTTATGTGTTATCGAATACAGCCCAACCACATACAATCCAGCGCGGATGCGAAAGTCGGCATTTCTAAGCGATCTACTCGTCGTACATAATTAGGCAATCAAGCCACAAAGAAACTATGCCACCAGAAAAGCCCCATTCAATGGCCTTTTTGAGCAAGTGATTATCTCTCTACTAGAAGGAAACCCAGCCCTTCATCCCATTACTTTACTAGATGTACTTGAGCACCTCGCTCTAGGATTATTTAATCACTCACACATAAGAACCTTGCAGCGACGAGTAAAGCGCTGGCGAACTAAGCATGGCCCGGAGAAAGAAGTGATATGTAGACAAAATCATATTCCTTGCTAGATAGGTATTTCTGACTACACCTGAATGAACAAATTAAAAATCACTATTTCAGGAGGCAAACTTAGGCATAAGCTGTTTCATTAGCGATTAACTTACAGCGGCTGGACCTTTGTTCAAGTGATCTTAGGCGGTGAAAGTTTTGAGTCTGTACCATCAGGGTTGCAAAATGCTTTTTGGTGCTGTGGAAGAGTACCTGCAACGCATCGTACTGATAGCTTGAGTGCAGTTTTTAAAAATCATTCCGAAGAAACACTTTTAACTGAACGCTATGAGAAGTTATGCCAGTACTACAAGGTTGTTGCCAGCGTAATAACAAGCGCGTCACTCATGAAAATGAGTGCAATTGAATCAGCACACGGTCACTTTAAAAAATTGACCAGCAGTTAATACTACGTGGGAGTCGAGATTTCAATCAGTTAAAAGACTATGAGAAATTAATTAATTTAATTGTCGCGAAGATTAATCGCCAAGACCGCACTCGACTCGAGGAGAAAGAATACATCTGCAGCCACTGCCTAGTCGGCGAACAAATGACTTTAGTGAGCAATACGTAAAAGTTTCATCCAGCAGTACTATCGTGGTAAAGCGCGTGACTTATACAGTGCCATCACGACTAATAAATTCATCTCCTCTAATACATATCTTTGATGAACGCTGAAATTATTTTATGGGCATGAAGCCATTCTGACTTTTCTAGAATCTATGCGCAGGCATCCATACGCGCTAGATCAGTTGATTATCGTCACATAATCCATTCACTGGCGAAAAACTAAACGCCTTCAAATGCTCACAATTACGCGAAGTTATTATTCCTAATGGAGACTTTAGGTTGCTCTGGAAACAGCTGACTCAAGAGTATATCAGCGATATAGACTGTCGCTATATGGTTGGATAATTAGTATTAGTCCACAATTACAATTGTGAAGCTGCATTTGGTCGATATGTTCTAAAAACACTAAACTCTGGAAATAGAGCGAGTATTGAAACCTGCCGAAGTCTTTTTGGCCCGGATAAAATTGAAGTTCCTAATATCGTGAGTCAACAACATACAATTCAGAGCTACGACGTATTAATAGGAGCTGCTTCACATGGGTAATCAGCAAAGCTTACCTGCTCTACTAAAAGAACTAAGACTTGCTGCTATTGCAAAGGCATGGACGAGTCTTGCTCAGAAAGCGAGTAGCGAAAGCTGGGAGTCTGAATTATTTTTAGCCGAGTTATGCGAACTATAAGTGAATGATCGTTATGAGAAACGACTGCAGTGATTATTACGTGACAGTAAATTACCGACAGGAATACAGCGCTCACAATATGATTTCTCACAAATCACAGGCATTACACAGCAACAATTAAAACGCAAAAAACAGAACCTTGATTGGGTTAGGCAAGGCCATAACCTTTTAATACTTGGAGCAAGTGGCATAGGAAAAACTCATTTTTCTGCTGCATTGGGATTCAGCTTGATAGAGCAGTCCATTAAAGTGAAATTTAGCAGCAGCACGGCTTTGGTGCAGCAACTTCAGGTTGCTAGAGAAGCCTTAGATCTTAAAGCGCTCTGAAGAAACTGGAAAAATATGAGCTACTTATTTTAGATGATATTGGTTACGTGAAAAAGACAAATAGCGAGAGCCAAGTATTATTCGAATTAATTGCTCATCGATATGAACGAGGAAGCTTATTAATCACAACGAATCAGGCTTTTAGCGAATGGGATAGCATCTTTGGCGACAACATGATGACTGTCGCAGCGATAGATCGACTGGTGTATCATGCAGAAATTTATCAGATAGAAGGTGAGAGTTACCGGAAGAAACATTCAATTATATCAAATACTAAAAACTGGCCAAGGTAGTTGATGTCTTATAGTGACCAACATTCGTAGTTAATTAAATCCTGTTATTGCTATCATTGGCTGGCTCTAGGATAGGCATTTGTATTGTAGGCACGACGTTGACTAAATCAAAGCGGCTATTATTCGTCATTAATCTTTTGTGTTTATAAAAGTCTGAGGTCAATATATTTTCTTGCTAGAAAAATTCTTTGATTGTGAGGGAGCCGTTCTCTTGTTGCTCAATGGTCTCGAGCCATTGCTGAAATGTTTTTTTCATAAATAGATCCCCTAGGTCTGATTGGAATCAATTTATCAAGCCTTGGCATTAAGAGGGAGGTGTCTTTAGCAAGCCGCTTACAGTTGACCACTATAATGATGAGGTTTAAGTGTATTTGTAAGATGAGGTTTATCGATCGCTTACAACAAAAAAGCTCAATTCGATGTTGGCATTACATAAATCTAGGATATTAACAGTAGACAATGGTCGAGAGTTCTATGGTCATCAAGAAGTAAAAGAGTTAGTCAGGTAAAAATGTACTTTGCTGACCCGTTTTATTCATCACAAAAGGGAAGTAATGAAAATACGAATGGCTTAATGAGAAGGTATTATCCCAAGTGATTTTATTTTAGTAAATTGACAACGCAGCACTTAGAGAGAACTGTCGAAAAGATAAATTTAATTCCTCGAAACTATTGAATTGGAAAACAGCTTACGAGGTTCATTATGGTGTGTGTTGCACTTATTACTTGATTTCAGGCCTATATCATATTAAAAACTTTATTAATGATGTTACAGACTTTCAGCATCTCTATATTACTTAGCGTAGGGTGAACTAAAAACATTAAACTTGTTTCACCTAGTTCTTTTGCTCTTGGTAGTCGTTTTTCTGGCCTAAAAGTAGTTCCATCAAAAGCCTTTTCTAAATAAACTTCGGAGCAAGAACCTTGAAAACAGGGAAGTCCATTATTTATAAGTTCATTAATTATTCGATCACGACTCCAGCCGTTCTGTAGAAATTCAGGTTTAATAAATACGTAATGCTTATATTCTGCATGCTGAATATAACCTGGCACCTGAACTAACCTAATGAAATGAAATTTTGAGCATACCTCGTCGATCATTCTTGCATTCTTTTGACGTGCTTGAGTCCACTGACCTATTTTCTTTAATTGAATTCTCCCAATAGCTGATTGCATTTCTGTTAATCGCCAGTTGGTTCCAAAACTATCATGAAGCCATCGAAAACCAGGAGGGTGTTCTTTTTTGTACACTGTATCCCAGGATTTTCCGTGATCTTTATAACCCCACATTTTTTTCCATAAGGACTTACTATTTGTTGTGACCATCCCTCCCTCACCACCTGTTGTCATGATTTTATCTTGACAAAATGACCAAGCGCTTACATCACCAAAAGAACCAACAGACCTCCCTTTGTACCTAGCTCCATGGGCTTGAGCACAATCTTCAATTACTAATAACTTATGCTCTCGGGCAATACTTAAAATTTCATCCATTTCACATGGATAACCGGCAAGATGAACACAAATAATTGCCTTAGTTTTCGCTGTAATGTGAGGGCGAATTGTATCAGCAGAAATATTTTGGCTATTCTTATCAATATCAACAAAGACAGGCTTGGCACCACTGGTCACAATTGAACTGGCTGTCGCTAAAAAAGTCCTTGATGTTACAATTACCTCATCAGCATCTTGACCACCATTCCTTGAACCAATACACAAGCCAACCAAGGCAAGGTCTAGAGCTAGGGTTCCATTTGCAACAGCAATCGCATATTTACTATCAGAAAAGGTTGCAAACTCTCGTTCAAACTCTCGCCCTTCTTGCCCCGTCCAATAATTTACTTTATTTGATAATAATACTTTCTGAATTGCACTGGCTTCTTCTTCTGAGAAAGAAGGCCAAGGAGATAGTGCTTCGCTCGACATTTAACCCACCACTGTTCTGATAATATATCTAAGATCACTCATGAAAGAGTAATTTTTGACGTAATCGACATTAATTTTAACCTTATCAGGCCAAATCACTTCATCATTATATTTTTTAGGATCCGTTTTTTTTTTAAGTATCATCTCCTCATTTTTATACTTTAAAGAGGCAGGGCCAGTAATACCAGGACGAATGGATAGTAATAGTTTATTTTCACCTTCGACTTCATCAGCATAACCAGGAACATCAGGCCTAGGGCCTACAAAACTCATGTCACCAAGAAGTACATTCCATAATTGAGGCAACTCATCGACTTTATATTTTCTAAAAAAATAACCCGAACGTGTAATCTCAGAAGCAGATTCTGAAGTAATGGAAGAACGTGGACCGGAAGTATTTTTCATAGTTTTAATTTTAATTACTTTAAACATACACCCACCGAGACCAATACGAGATTGCGTATAAAAACCATTACTTCTAGTTTCAACAGCTGAAATACACCAAGCCGTTACAATCATCGGCAATGCAAAGAAAAGACCTAAAGATGATAATGAAATATCAAAGCTCCGCTTAAAAACTCTATCTTTAAACGTCATTTATACATCCTTTTTTTCATTGCATTAAAAGCATACTGGACAAAATGATATGAACTTGAAAAAATATTTAGTTTTAAATGATTCCTGTACACAGCCCAAACATCCATACTTGCTTTCCATTTATTTGCTGTATTCGAAGTCTCTACGAGCCTATAAGTAGATAGAGGAATGTTAATCCCATCAGCCTTATCAATAAGCTTGAGAAGATCGGCCCAGAGGGCCATATCATGACTACTTCTTAAATTAGGCATTTTTATTTCATTAAATTTTTCAGCATCAAGCATAACAGTCAAACAACCAATAATCGTATTCCCTAAATATTGTTGGAGATTCAACTGTAGCGGCACAGCTATCTCCCCAATAATTTCGGATGCTGCTTCGTTACACACCCTATAAGCCATATAGCTGAAGGCCGAATTATTTTCAAGCATGTAATTCACTTGAATCTTTAACTTATCTTTTGCCCACATATCATCAGAATCTAAGAAAGCCACATATTGTCCTTTTGCAAGCTCAATCGCTTTATTTCGAGCCAAGGCAGCACCAGTATTTATATCTAAAGTTATTAGGGTAATTCTCCCCTCTCCATCTATTAATCGTCGAATAAATTCTACAGAATCATCGGTAGAGCAGTCATCAACAATAATCATCTCCCAATTGCCATAACTTTGTGACATTACAGACTCAATTGCGTCTTGAATATATCTCTTACTATTATAAGAAGGCATAATTACTGAAACTAACTTATTCATATCGATTCCTATTTCAATCGAGAGGAGTAACTAAAATAGATTAATCTTTTAAAATTCTAATTAAATGATTCGCTATAATTTGATGAGACCG
This sequence comes from Cocleimonas sp., assembly GCA_036960615.1. Lineage (GTDB taxonomy): Bacteria > Pseudomonadota > Gammaproteobacteria > Thiotrichales > Thiotrichaceae > Cocleimonas. Next base: position 15,691 of record JBALXO010000034.1, read on the forward strand.
AGCGGTAAAATGGCCATCGGCCGGAAAATAAAGAGAGTCATGTTCTTTGCTTGTCTCATCCAAAGATTTCTCAAGTAGTTTCTCTAAATTGATAATATCAAACCCTTCTCTTTGCAACTTATCAGCTAGGCCTATTTGACTAACAACAACATCCTCAGAGATATTATAACCTGCATTCCTTCTACCTAATGAGTTTTCATTTTCAAAAGCCCAACCAGCAGAAACTAAAGCTAACCTAAAATTAGCACCTTTGTTTTTTACAGTGTTGTAAATTCGATTAAATAACTCAACATTAATGTCAACACTCTCCTTAATGCTCTTAGACCAACATTTTTCATTCTTGGATAATGATAAATAATCATGCACTAAAGGAGTCGCAACATTTTTCACATCAGGAAGACTAGCACAATCCAACCAATTATGTGAATCGTGAGATTGCGATATTAGAGGCACTGGATCCAAAGTTATATTAAAATTGTTCATATATATATCAACCATCTTGCCTGCTCTCGCAAAAGTATTAATAACAACAGAATTATCATAAATCCTTTCATGAAATTTTCTATTATCTAAACTGGCCATTGAATCAGTAGTTACATTTAGCGATGTTTTTATCGTTGAACGATTATAACTTGGAGTATAATCATTACCCATTGAAAAAAATATAACTTCATCTCCAGACTGGATATCTAACGAGTGAATAATTGCATCGAATTGCCTAGTATTCCAACTACTGTAACCAAAAGCAATTACCTCATAACCCTCCTCTCGTAGTGAATGCTCAAATCGCTCCTCAATATATAATTCTTCAGCTTGTATAAATGAATCTCCAATCAAGAAAACTCTTTTTCCATTGGATTTAAAATTCTGCTGATTTGAATACGCCGAATGGCGATTCTCATCAATATAATTTACTACTGGTAACCACTTGTCAGAAAGTTCCATATAGCGAATATGAGTAATCGATGAACAATAATCATAATTAGTTAATTTTGATGCACATGTGTAGTCAGTCGATCTTGAAATCAGTTGATCTTTTAGATAATACATCTCGATAAAAATAAACGGAGAAACCAAGACCAAGGTATTGATTATTAATAGCTGAATGAAATTAACAACTTTAATCGAGCTCATATAAATCCCTATAATTCTCAATTTTAGAGCTATCCTGCTCCTCTTTGTATAGAACAAAGTTACCGATTACAAGAACATCCAACCCTGTACCCATAAAACATTTAAATGCATCAATTGGAGTTAAAACAATTGGTTCACCCCGAACATTAAATGAAGTATTAGCAACAACTGCACAACCTGTTTTTTCTTTAAATTTTGAAATTAACTTGTAGTAAAGAGGATTGGTAAATTCACTTACAGTCTGTATTCTTGCTGAATAATCGACATGAGTAACTGCAGGGATGTCAGAGCGAATAACATTTAATTTATCGATCCCAAATAAAGCAGCCTCACTTTCACTCATTGAACGACAACGACTCTCTTTAACTTTATCTACAAGCAGCATATAAGGTGAATCACCACCTAATTCAAACCATTCCGATACATCCTCACTTAAGACTGAGGGGGCAAATGGGCGAAAACTCTCTCTGAATTTAACCTTTAGATTTAACGTTTTCTGCATTGTTTCAGAACGCGGATCACCTAAAATAGAACGTGCACCTAGGGCTCGAGGTCCGAATTCCATACGGCCTTGAAACCAGCCAATTGCCTTTCCATCAGCGAGGGCTTGTGCCGATTTATCAATCATTTTACTTTCTGAATATGTATTTAAAATGGCTCCAGCATTTTTTAATTCAGATTCAATTTCATTCTGTTCAAAAGCTGGCCCCAGATAAGACCCCTTCATGCTGTCTTTTGAATTTACAATACGAGACTTATTCAACTCCAAATGCCAAACTGCCAACGCAACGCCTAATGAAGATCCTGCATCACCAGCTGCAGGTTGAATCCATATATTTTTGAAATGCCCATCTCGCTGTATCCTTCCATTCGCCACACAGTTAAGTGCTACACCTCCAGCCATACAAAGATTATCGATATTATACTCTTTTGCAAGCGACCGAGTAATAGAGAGCATTGCCTCTTCAGTTACTGCCTGTATAGATGCTGCGATATCCATATGAAATTGCGTCAATTCACCATCATCGGACTTACGAATTGGCTCTCCAAATAACTTAGCAAATTTTTTATTTACCATCGTTAGACCAGCTGTATAGTTAAAATACGTTTGATTTAATCGATATGATCCATCAGCTTTAATGTCAATTAAGTTATCTAGAATCAACTGTTTATACTTAGGCTCACCATAGGGTGCGAGCCCCATAACTTTATATTCACCACTATTAACTTTAAATCCTGTATAGTAAGTAAATGCCGAATATAATAGCCCCAACGAATGAGGAAAGTGTATTTCTTTTACAATTTTTATTTCACTTCCAGAACCAATAGCTACCGTAGTCGTTGCCCACTCACCAACCCCATCAACAGTCAAAATAACAGCTGTTTCGAAAGGTGATGGATAAAATGCACTAGCGGCATGACTTAAATGGTGCTCGCCAAACAATAGCTTTTTTGGATCAAAGTCAGAATATATTTCCCTCATATTCTTTGCTAGTAGGTCTTTTAAAAATAACTTTTCTTTAAGCCAAATAGGCATTGCCTTGCTAAACGACCTGAGTCCTACAGGTGCGTATGCTAAATATGATTCCAGCAGCCTTTCAAATTTTAGAAAGGGTTTATCATAAAAAGCCACATAATCAATATCGCCCGGCGTAACACCAGCCTCAGATAATACGTAATTTATAGCAGACTTAGGAAAGCTAGAATCGTGCTTAACCCGAGTGAAGCGCTCCTCTTGTGCTGCGGCTATAATCTCACCATCAATGATTAGTGCAGCAGCACTATCGTGATACAGAGCAGATATACCTAAAATAATAGTCATATATTAAAACAACGCATAAATAAAGGGGGCCACAGCAGAACCTTGACTTAAAAGAATCAAGCCACCTAAGAGGGAAATGATAATATAAATAGGGAATAACCAGTATTTCTTTCTATGCAATATAAATGCAACTAGCTCTTTAATAAATTCCATACGATACCTAAAATTGTTTTTTCATTGAGCCTAAAGCTTCATCACGTTTTATCCAGTAAGATTCAAGTTTCGGATCTAACCTCTGCTGCAGAACATCAGAACCTTTTAATCTTAAAACTAATCCAATAGGCGTAATCACTGCAAAATAGATGAAAGCCATTACAACAGGAGCGATTAAGGCGCCAAGCGCAATACCAAATTTAAACCATAATAAATTAGGAAAATAAAAAAGCTTAGGGACTGTGAATGATACTATAAAAAGAGCCGAAGACATAATGAGAAAATACCAGCCAGTCTCACTACCTTTATACAAAAAATAGCTGGCTAGGCATATAAATAGTATGGAGAAAACAACGCCAAAATTTTTCTCACTACCGACCTCCACGACTGTATGGTTCTTAAACTCCGACATACCACCCCTTCATAATAATATTTAACAAACGCTCTATTTATTAGAAATAAATAGTATAAAAAAATCTTGATTTTGTTAGAAAATCACAAAACCAACCTTCGTCTTTTTCTATTATTTAGGTATACAAATAGAAAACCAAAGTAAAAAATCAAATAATCAATATGCAGTGTATTATTAGACATTGATACTAATAATAAAAAGACATATAGAACAACAAACATTTCTGTATGATAGACTTGTGATAACTTTAAAGAAGTAATCGCTAATGATAAGTGAAGTAGACAATATATCATAAAACCTAACACGCCCGTTGTAAGAAACATATCAAGAAAGGAATTATGAGCACTATTCAAACCTCTATGTGATTCAATAATCAATCTAGATTGATTTGCACCATAACCTAAAAGTGGTGACTCAGAAATCTTTTCCGTCACAAAGTCCCACAATTCATAACGCCCGCTACCCGTACTTAACCTTAACACTCTAAGATCAACTATATCTTTAACGAGCCCTACATTAACATACAAAACCCTACCTAATACAACAAAGGAAAAAGGCAATAACAGTTTTAATAATAGATTGGTTTTTGATACTATAAATAAAAATGTATAATAAAGGACTAAGACTATTAATGCCGTCCCAGAAACTGTTAATATTAATGATAGCAAAGCAATAAATTCATAACCTTTCTTTTCCTTATATCTAAAAAATAACATAAATAAAAAAGTAAAAAACAAGTAGTTATTTGGACTCTCTGATAAACCCATGAGCCTAGGCAGAGTTCTCTCAAAATAGGCACCATAAAATGTCCAAGAGTGTTCATTAACATACATAGACTCTGAAGGTCCAACCCCTAGAAAATAGACACCGACAATACCCATCAGATAAAATATAAGCGACAGAAGTACATATATTCTCCCAACATTTATAAACAACCTCTCAAACTGAAACAAATTTAGTTTAGTCAACTCTGTCCTATAAACTATATAAGCTATCATCAGAACAACCTGCCCAAGTAACAACCTCATTGCAAGACCAAAATTTTCAGCATAAAAAACTGAGAGGCCAATTATAAAATATACAGATACAGCAAAAAATTCTAGTATTAAAATCCTCTTTAATACCATATAGCCAACCCCAATGAAAAAATAGACCAAGGCAAAAACCATATATATTTTTATATTAGCTCCCATAAAACTGAGACTCAAAGTCGGTAATAACATTAAAGAAATTAAAATTTTCAAATACATACAATGCAACTCTTATTTTTATCAACAACCCGAACAATACAAACTGAGGTTCGACACACTTTCTACTTCCACACTGACTTAAGCACCATAAAAGATGTAAGTATAAAAAACACAATCCATACAGCTACAGAGGCATATGCAGCACCAATAGTTCCATAAACACCAATCAAATAATAATTTAAAATAGCATTCAGAATGGCCGAAAAAACAGTGAGCGTAGCCAATTTCTTAGTTTTCTTGTAGAAAAACAAATAACTTGATACGACCATATATAAAGACTGAAAAAGGAATCCTAAAAGCAACCATTCAAAAAATATTTTTGCTTGTATAAAATCGACACCCACAAATAAATAAAACAACAAGTCCTTTAACAATATTATAAGAACAGACATGCCGATAAAAGCAATCGAGATTAAGAGCAAATAATAATATGATTTCTTAATATAGTTAGACTTTAACAAAGGAAACAAAATAGGCACCCACACCTGATTAACTGTAACACCCACTAAAAGCATTACTGCTGATACTTGATAGGCTACAACATATAGAGCCAACTGCTCACTTCCCTGAAAAGAATGTATAAAATAACGATCTGACATCGCTATTATTGTGCCCCCTATAGCATGAGGTATCATTGGCAAGCCAAATGATAGTATTTTCTTTGTATATCGAAATGAAACATTATTTAAATATCCCATTTTTTTTAGCTCAATTATTCCAATTAAACTGCAGATCATAAAAGCTCCGTATACGCCACCTAGACGCCCATCAGAACCTAAATTTAAAATCACCACAAAATAAAACGAAAGTGAAAAGTCAATAATTATTTGCAGAATACTAAGTAATGCAAATCTATTAGACTCAGATCTAATATGATGCAAACCTAATACAACTGTTGTTACGACACGCAACATACCAAAAACAAGGATAAGCTGTAATATTTCACTTTTTATATCAAATATAGAATAAAGAAAGTCACTAAAAACAGTAATAATAAGAAAAAAAAGGAAAAAGAAACAGCATGACAATATAAGTGCATTAACAATATACTCACCTAATTCATCCTTGCTTAGATGGTAATATTCAACAGAAATAGAACCTTGAATATTCATCAAAATAAAAGGGGTTATAATTAATACGGTCGTTTCTATTAAAGAAAGTGCCGCAAAATCATTTGCACTTAAATGAGTAGTGAGTATTGGTAACATCAGCAAAGGAACTAATGATTTAAACCCATTCACTCCGCCATAAATAGTTAAATTCTTGATTGCTTGCCTATTCATCTAGACAAATCACCTTACAAAACTTCTCATAATATGAATAAACAAACTCAAGATCTTTATTTTTTTCTTTATCTTTATCTTTAAATTTAAATGAAATCACTTCTAAATCTGGATATATTATTTTTGAAGTTAGTAGGGATGCTGTAAAAAAACCAGCAACCAGTACTGGTTTAGTTTTCATAGTAATTAGATCTAGTTCTGAAGGAAGTTTAGTTCTACGTATCTGAAAGCCAATTTCCTTATAGGCTTCAAAATTAGAAGAATCCTCACCTCGGTGTGGAACATAACAAATCCCAACATCACCTAGAATATTAATAATCTTCTTAAGATAAGTGCAATACTCTTCCATGGTAAAGATCCCCACTTCAATATACTTCGCACCGTAAAATATAGCCCCACCCTGAAGACGATTTGAGGGAGATAAAGACTTGATGCAGGAAAACTTATTACCAACAATCTTGTGTCCGTTTCTAATAGGATCTAAATCAAGATATGTATAATAATTTAGAACATAATTTTTTCTATAATTCATACTCAATCTATGATGATAAATTAATGTAGCAACCCCATCATCTAAAAGAATCATAGGACAGCGCCACTTTCTAAAAATAGTTAGATACTTACTTTTATGGCAACCTACATAAATATTTTTAAAACCAAATCGAAATATAAGATAAATGAAGCGTGTAAAGAAGCCAAAAAAACTATTAACCTCCGAAATATCACTTAAATCAGTTATATAATTATTCGTTTTGTAAAAGGCCAGTACATTCCTAATTTGTAAATCGTTAAATTGCTGTCCATTAAAACGAACTACCATCAGCCATTCTCTCTGATTATAATTAATTGATTCAAAAGCATTAACTACTTGCCCTGGCGACTCTACGTAATATTTATCCATTACTCTCTCTGTGCAAGTAAGCAATTAACATTAATCAATTTTATAACCAGCCATTCTTTCATAATAAGGAAACAACAATACTTGTTCTTCGATATCACATAAAACATCATCATTACCTGATAAAAAATCCTCAACCTGCTTATAAAGACCAGGCTTATATTTTCTATCTAAAGAATCATTAATATCGACATTTATACAAGGAATTGTTCCACGCTTTTGAACCTGAAGTGCCTCCATAGGTCGGAGAATATACCGGTTCTCTTTAGTCAGCACCTCAACAGACCAACGCCCAGCAGATTCCCAGTTAGCACTATAATTAAACAAGGCGTCAAACTCGCTTACACCCGCGCCTGCAAATACTGATGATGAAGGATGCCATTTCAATGCCCCCCGAACAAAACTAGTTAATTCTTTTGGCTTACCACCTAAAAAAAATGCCAAGTCAGCCACGTGAGTCGAGTTGGCGATAAACCATTTATTTAAAATATCTTCAGTTTTATCGATTTTTTCAATAACATGAGACCACTCAGTCAATTCAAAATTGAATGAAATTACGCCTCCTTCAGCGGAAACCCTCTTCCTGGCTTCAAGAACAGATGAAAAGAAGCGCCTATTGTAGGCAATAAAAACCTTACAGTTTTTAGCCAAACTACGTTGATGTAAAGAGTCAATTTCTAACTGCGTCATCCCTCCAGGTTTTTCAACCAAGATACGTTTTACCCCGCTTTCTATCAAAAGGAGTGTTGTTTTATGTAGCTGAGCAGCTCCAACACTGACGATAGCAGCTTTAGGTAAGACCGATTCAGATTTTAAACATTTCTCAAGCCCCCCTTGAACGACTTCTTTTCCTGTCTTAATAAAAAACTCATCAGCTGAAGACTTTCCTCGACCAATCACTAAATATTCTTGCTTTTGGGCCTCTAAAACCAGAGAGTAGTCTACAGACATAAGGCCGGAGCCAATTAACCAGATCATAACTTTCCTTAAATTAGGTAATAGGACATGCGTCCAAATTTTCATCAAGAACTGTGGACATATGTTCTATCAGCGCAGTAATAAAAGGTATATGCAGTTCGCATGATTGTGAAAACGGGGTTAATTCACATAGATTAGATATTAGTAAATCGTCCACATTCACTCCCGTCAATTGACTTTGAAATATAGGTGAATGTATATTCTGCTCCTTAAAATTGCCAACGACTTCAACCCAAGTTCCTTCTCCTTCATTTATAACATGCTTTGAGCCAGCATTTTCGAGAAATAAAATTAGCTCAGGCTTGTTGCTCTTGCCACTTTCAATTATTAACGAATGATCACCAGCGGTAAAACTAAGCTGCCCAGTAGTCTCATAGAAACCTGCTCGTTTACTGTTAATCAATTCAGAATCTAGATTGGATTCCGTGAGTTCAAGTGATGAGTTATTAACTAAATATGAAAACACATCAAGAAAGTGTACGCTATTACATGCCATTCCCCACGCATTGCCTCTAACAGCCATATGAACAGGTTTTGATAAATCTAAACGTAATTTTAATGCTTTATAGGATGGAAAGAGTCGACGCGGACAATTAACCCAGCCTACAGTCTTTGAATCACTTAATAGCTGAGAAATTTCAGTGTATTCCACCAATTTTTGAAATAATACTTTTTCAAAAATTATGTGTTTAACTTGATTCGTCAATAGTAGTTGCTTAGTTACCATCGCACGAACTTGAGCCGCAGTTGCGATAATACATACATCGATAGACTCATGGTTAGGCATACATGTTGTATAACTCACTACAGAGTTTGCATTTCCATATTCAACCTGTGCTGCTCTATCTTTAGCTATATTCAGTGATTTATGAGATGGATCAACAACAGTTATGCTCAGTTCGTTTTTACTAAGCAAGGTGCCTTGCAGATGTCGGCTACCTAATTGGCCCGCACCGATAATTAAAATATTATTCATTTTTTTCCTTATACTTCAAAATCGTTTCCGCCAACAAAAAATCTAACTCATGATCAATATCGACAGAACTTTCATTATCCATCACATAGGCAAAAATATTTGATGATAAGAACAATGTATTTTCTTCGTAAAACCGACTAACTTTTGATAAATAGATAGCTCCATTTAGTCGATATGAAAGAGGTAGATCCTGACTACGAGTATTTTTAATTTCATCTCCAATAAACTGCTCCATTGACATACTTTCAGACAATGTATTTGTCCACAATGGTGAATGTTCACACTCACAAACCGAGACTATAGCATCTGCTTCTTTTGATATTAAAAGCTTAATTGCTTGCTCATTATGTTTAGCATCACGCACCGGTGATGTAGGCTGTAGAAGTAAAACATAATCAAACACTTCGTCCTGGCTTTGATAATATTGCAACGCGTGCAGTATTACACAGGAACTAGAACTTGTATCTGTTGCAAGATCATCAGGCCGTAAAAATGGGACCTCTGCGCCTAACTGCAATGCAATATTTGCTATATCTTGGCTATCAGTACTAACCATAACCTTACTAATTAAATCGACATTTAAAGCTGCTTCAATTGTCCACTGAATTAATGGCTTACCATTGAGGACCTTAATATTTTTACCGGGAAGTCTTTTACTTCCACCACGAGCCGGTATAATTGCTAATATCTTCAAAATCACAAACCCAGTGTAAGAATATCAATTTGAGCTTTTTTGAAGTCATCCATTCTTCCAATGTCTAACCAGTAATCATGAAAAGGGAACATAAATACTTTATTATCAAGATGCCTTTCAAGCAAAGATGGCATATCTACCTTTTCGTACTCGCCGACACTATCAATAATTTCCCGACCAATAACATAGATACCTGCATTTACATGGAATCGCTGTATCGGTTTTTCAACCATACTTTTAATCTTATGACCGTCATTCTCAACAACGCCAAAGGGAACTTGATATTCATACTCTCTAACACACATAGTTGCATTAGCTTTTTTATCATTATGAAAGGATAGCAAGTCTTCAAGATTAACTTTTGTTAATACATCTCCATTAATTACGATAATAGGCAAATCAGGTAAATTTTTAGGTAATAGCCCCAAAGCGCCACCAGTACCTAACGGTTTATGTTCATGGACATAATTAATGGTAACCCCCCAATTGCCACCATTACCAAAATAGTCACGGATCATCTCCGGCAAGTAATGCGTAGAAATATAAAAGTTATTAAAACCTGCATTTATAAAGCTTAACAATACTGTTTCCAGTATTGGTTTATCACCTATTTTTAATAGAGGCTTTGGGCAATCATCTGTTAACGGGCGTAATCTGGTACCAAAACCACCTGCCATAAGAAAAACAGGGTTATCATATTTAGTTCTATGTAGAACTTGATGTAAAGTCTCTAAACCAACAACTTTCCCATTTTTGACTCTTGGAATTGCAGATAACTCCCTATCCTCCATGAGTTTCAAAACTTCGGCTCTTGAGGATTCCTCTGTTACCGTAGTTGGCTTTAAAAACATTATGTCAGAAACGGCTGTTGATAACGGTTTCTTTTGAATTAATGCTCTACGAATATCACCATCTGAGATGGTGCCAAGCAAACAATTTTCATTATCAACCACCAAAGCAAGCTTCAAGGCTTCTTCGTCAATAATTGTTAAAACCTCTTGAATGCTTGCTGAAGGCGGAACCAAAATATTTTCCCAATTATGACTCATATAACAACTAACTCTTTCTGTAATTTCTGTCGATGATAATTAATATCAAAACTATCCTTAGCTTTGTTTTAAAGATGTACTATTATTTAGTTATTTCTCACTTGGCAATCTACATTGTCAAATCGAGAAGCTAGCCTATAAGTATAACAGGTGGATTTATTACTACTTATCACTAGCGGATTTCAAGTCAAACACGTACTTTTCAAACTTTACTTTATCCGTCCTTTGTAGAAATATCCTTAACTCAGTATCGTCAGTTTTTATATAGCCGTTATTTATGACATTTTTTATTGATCCTGAATTTTTTTCAGCAATCCAGGCAATAATAAATTCTGCTTCAGATAAATTATTTTTAGAATAATCAATAGCAAATTTAATCAGATCCTCCCCTAACCCCTTGCCATAAAACCGAGGTAAAATTCCATGCCCAGTTTCTACAGTTTTTTCCACAATAGAATAGTCTATATATATATAGCCAGCTATTTTTTCATTTACATAAAGGAATACAATAACCCTATCATGCCGCTTTAATTCACCCTCATAATGGCGCTTAAATCCTTCTCGATCTGGGCTGTCCATAAACCCAGACCAAAACACATTAGCAGGATCAGATTTCAATTTTAAGAAATCATCGAAATGCTCTGCTTTTGCCTCAACAAAGTTAAGTACTTTCATTATAACTGCCTATTTATTAAACTTAAAATTAGATCACACACTTTATACATATCGTCCTCAGAGTAACGAGAATCAAGAGGTATTGACAAAATAAAATCACTCAACTGATTACCAACATCATAAATCTCGGGCCAATGAATAGCCAAGTACACATTATGTAAAGTCAATCCTTTTTTTACTTCATCACGATTAGCCAATAAAACAGGAGCGAACGAGTAATATTCAGAAGAAATAGGTAGTATGAAATCAGCCAATTCATTAGAAACTATCTCATAGTTTTTTCGTCGTAACACTTGCTCTTTATCTAATTTACGATAAAAACTTATTGATTCAGAAATACTCCTTGTGCTTGGAAAATATATACCTTTATTATCTACCAAACAACTTTCACCCTGAGTAAATAAAGACAGATATGTATTTTCTTCACCTTGACCAGTACTAAGATATTCATACTTACACTGCTTGGCCTGATATTTTACTTCCGAAAACCCAGGTAAATGAACTATATTCACAGCGGACAATGGCCGGTTACTATACAACATACTAAAATCAGCTAGTGCGGATATTTTTCGCAGGCTGTTAAATGAATACCATGATTGAGGGGAATCTAATGTATGTGGATAAGGCGAAAAAACGTCGTCAACAATAATGCATTTATTAAATTTCGATACGGCATTAACGAAAGATTTAGATACTTCGCCAAAATATTTTATCAAATACAGGCAAGAATACTGCCCTATGTTAGAAGGCAGTTCAAACTGTAAAGATTTATTCACTTTATAAAAATCATAACTTACCTGATATTCACGTAAAACATCAATGATAACTTCACAAAGAAAATCCGGTAGCAGCACTCGTTTATTTTGAAGCTGCGCACTTTCAATAATCAACCTTAAAGATGAGCGCCCTGAATTCGTAATATTCTGATAACCATTCCACTTAGCAAGCTCTTGCTCTCCCCCCATATAAAACATATTAATACTTCACATCAAAAAATAATTTAGTTCGTATAGATTCAAGATCAATATTCTTTAAAGTATCCACAACTAATTTTGAACTATCACCGTTACCGTATGGATTAACAACATTAGATAATACATTTAAGTATTCTTTGGTATATACACGTCTTAAAGCTGTGGCTATTTCAATAGTATTCGTACAAACATCAATTACGCTGTCAGCACTAATACGCCCTTTTTGACGGTCACCAACATTGATACTCGCCACTTTGAAAGTTGGGGCCTCAACTACTCCACTAGATGAATTTCCAATTACACAATCAATATAATGCAAAGCAGATAGGTAACGTAATTGACCAAGAGACGTAAATGCAATGGACTTCATTCTATTTTCATCAACATAAACATCAATTAGTTGATTTATTGCACGGCCACCAACATCGGCATTCGCTTTGGTGAAAATCAATAGAGTGTCATCTAATTGATCTAATGCATCCAATAACTTGTTGAAGTTACTCACGCTAACTTCAGTCGATAATGTCGTTTCCGGATGATATGTAATTAACAAGTTCTTTTTATCGAGCTTTCTATCAATAGAAACTTCAAATTCTTCTTTAGACATAAAATTCATACGTCTAAAGTTATCAAGGCCAACCTCACCAACATTAAACACTGAACTTGGCTGCTCACCCATTTGAATTACGCGCCGAGCATATTCATCTATTGAAGTAAAATGAATTTGAGACAATTTAGTTACGCTATGCCTTATAATATCATCAATCGCCCCTTCAGTTATCTCACCACCATTTAAATGCGCAACAGGAATACGAGCTATATTGGCTGATGAAACAATTGGTAATAATTCATAACGATCACCTAATACCAATACAATATCGGGTGCTAGCTCATCAAATGCTTCGGCAAAACTTATTTGTGCTAACCCCATGCTTTTACTTACACCAACAGGTGAATCAGTTGATAGTAATATTTCAATAGTCTTATCTATATGACGCTTATCATTTCTTATCTGCTCAATAGTATAACCAAACTCAGGAGATAGATGAGTGCCGGTCACAATCAATTGTAACGTAAGAAATCCATCGCTTTGAATATCATCGAGTAAGCATGCTAATAAACCATATTCAGCTCTAGTTGCTGTCACAACACAAATTTTACGAGTCACTCAATTAACTCCCCTGCCTTGTATGATTTTTTAGCTAAAGAATTAACTGTTTCATCCCAACGTGTTGGTGAAATACCAGTTCCAGGGCGTTTAATTTCAAGCTTATCTTTCGTTATCAATTCTCCTTCAGATATATCACACCCAGCAATTATGCTTTTTCTAACAATGCTCCGATTATCAAATTCAGTTTTAGTAGGTACTTTCCAACCATTTCCAAATGCAAGCTCAATACTACGAATAGAGCGCACCATTTCTTTCAATTCATCAGGCTCTAAACTTGCTTTATGATCAGGCCCAAGCATCATTTTATCCAGGGTGAAATGCTTTTCAATCACAGTAGCGCCCATTGCTACTGCTGCTATTGGAACCTCTATTCCAAGTGTGTGATCTGAATAGCCAACCTTAATTCCTGGAAAGGCATTCTTCATGTTATTCATAGCATTCAAGTTAACATCTGCACTTGCTGTAGGGTAATCCGTTGTTGCGTGTAATATAGTCAGATCGCTTAATAAAACTCCAGAGTTCGTTAACGTCGATATAGCGTGCTCAACTTCTGACAAATATCCCATACCTGTAGATAATATTATAGGTTTATTAAATGACGCTATGTGGCGTAAAAAAGGTGTGTTTGTTAATTCACCAGAACCAATTTTAAAAACCCCCTGAAGGCCATCAAGAAATGTTGCACTCTGCTCTTCATCTGGAGTTGACAAAAACAATATTCTTTGTTGATCGCAGTATTCTTTTAAGTCGCTAAAATCTGAATAACTTAACTCTAGGCGTTTCAACATTTGAAATTGCGACTCAACCAACTCCGTATTTTCTTTTTGATACTCTGCCATTTCAGCATATTCAGTAACTAGCAGTTCAGTTTTCCATGTTTGAAACTTTACTGCATCTACCCCGGCTTCTACTGCCACATCAATTAATTTTTTTGCTAATTCGTAGTCACCGTTATGATTTACTCCGGCTTCTGCAATTATGAATGTATTATGTTTCATTATCATATCCCCTACGAATGCCTGTACAATTGAAATAAGTTCAATTCACTATCAGGATTTTCTTGTTGCCACATTTCATTCAATTTATCTTTTATCTCTGGCAGAAAGGTAAGACCACCAATAAAAAATGGTAAATATTGACCAGAGAATTTCGATTTAAACTTAAACAAACTATCATTTTCATCTGATGATCGCCCTCCCCCCAACATCATCCATTTACACCCTCGATTTTTTGCTTGTTCAAAAGCAAAATCAAGTAATGCATAATTTCCATTTTCTTTAAAATAATCACTATTATTAGCCGACAAATGATAATGAGCGATGTCTTTCCCATACATAAAGAATCCAGCCGAAACAGTTGTAGACTCCAGTTCAACTGCTAGTAATTCAACGCCTTCAATATTAGATAAACGTTCAAAATATTCTTTTTTAAAATAAAAAAAATCTGATGCATTATTTTTATCCATTGTTAATTGATAAAGCTTGCAAAATGCATCAAGCGACTCTTCACATTTCAACCCTGCAAGCTTCTTGTTCGCTTTTCGTAAAATATTCCGGGTGTTTTTTGAATACCGTGCCCATCGCTCATCAGTGGCTAGGGAAAGATCAACAATAACAACTTGACGCTCTTGCGCATGAAAATCGAAAAACTTAGTTTGTTGACAAAAACGGTTAAATGGATGGAAACGGATAAATTCACAAACTATGTTCTGCGCAATGCACTCTTGCCTATATGCTGAGAATGCATCTTTTAAAAAATCTTCGTCATAACAATTAGTAAGAGGGCCGCCATAGCCATAAGGTGTTTCTAAATCATAATATTCTTGCTCAACAGAGATTCCAGAAACTGACTTGATCGCTCGTTTAATAGAACTAAAAACAATCTCATAATCACCTTGCACATATTTAAAAGTAAACAGTTCACCACCGTCAACAGCATATAACGATGAGTATTCGTTTTGATAATAAATATCATTGTTCAAATCAATATTTGTATTAATCATAATTAAAACTAACTGGTGAGCTAGGAATATTAACCAATAATGACTCTGCCCATATCGAAATAGTTAAGTCACCACGTTTTGCATTTTCAAACATAGGTAAACGATGCATCAACTTCCAAATAGGTCTAGTCATCACACCTTGCGCATTGGTTTTTTGGATAAATTTTTCTCTACTTTCACTATCTGGGCAAATAATCGCGTTTAACCAATAATTAGATTGTGCGTATTCAGGCTCTACAACAAACGCATACTCTGAGTCAGCAAAAAAATCACTATAATGCTGAGCTAAAGTTCTTTTTTGCTTTAAATATTGAGATAACACTTCCATTTGCGCACAGCCAAGCGCCGCATTTAGATTAGGCAAGCGATAATTAAACCCTGCCTCGTCATGAAAAAACTCATACGGATGAGGAACTTTTGCCGTTGTTGTAATATGCTTGGTATGCATTCCATCTTCAATTTTTTTGCATAACACCATACCACCACCGCCCGTGGTAATGACTTTATTACCATTAAAACTAATTGCTGAAAAATCACCAAAAGTGCCAGTATGCTGTCCCTTATAAAAAGAACCTAAGCTTTCAGCAGCATCTTCAACTAAGGTAATATTCCACTTTTCACAAACGATTAAAAGTTCATCTAATTCAACCGGATGACCAAAAGTATGCATAGGTACAATAGCACGGTATATTTTCCCTGTGACTTTATCCTCACATAAGCCGTCGACATTTACTCGAGCATTATCATCCAGATAAATGCCTAATGCCTTTGGGCATAAACCTAAACTCACTTTAGATACATCTACAAATACGGGTTCTGCCCCCATGTGATAAAGAGCATTACACGTAGCAACAAAGGTTAATGCTTGGGTGATAACAAGATCACCCGATTTTACTCCCGCCATGTATAATGCTGTGTGCAATGCAGCAGTGCCGTTAACTGTTGCTATTGCTTTTCCCGTACCAGTAAATCTTTCTATTTGTTGCTCAAACTGATCGACATACTTCCCTACGCTTGAAACAAAGGTACTGTCTAAGGTGTTATTAATATATTCTTTTTCATTTCCTGAAAATATAGGTGCATGAAGAGGAATAAACTCTTTAGTCTGATAAATGCTTTGTACAAGTTTAACTAATTTATTATGCATTACTATAATTTTTCACAAGGTTACATTTTACTATCAAGGTATTTACCTGTTTCTTTATGGCCGAAATCTGGAATCATTTTAAAAAATAATTTAACAATTTCATCCTTTGTCCAAGACTTATCCCGCTTCAATTTAGAAATAGTCTGTTCAAATTCAGATACTAATTCAGAATCATATAGCGCTTCATTTTTAATCACCCCTAGATTATCAAACTTTTCCATATCGAGCTTTTCATTATCTGTAAAAAACTCTTCAAAGTCTTTTTCTCCAGTTGTATCACTGTTAGTAAATAAACAAGGCCACTTACCTTGCTGTGGCAAAGATAAAGCAAGCTCTCTTGCTTCATCTTCTGATTCACATAGATAAGGTTCGTACCCTAGCTGCTCTAGGTATTTTATTGCGATATCAGCAAAGGTAATAAGATGAAGTGACTCACTTAATTTAGGGAAGAATATATCTCTATTCTCACCGAAAACGCACGACATTAAACAAAGCTCACCTGACTCTTGCGGAGTCACGAAATAACGTTTGATATCTTTAGGAGCAACAATAGGCTGGCACTTTTGAATACGTTGATTAAAGCCATGTAAAAGAGAGCCATCAGAAAAAGCAACATTGGCAAAGCGAGCGGTAGAAATTTCAATATCACTACTACGGCGCATTAAAAACATTTCCATTATCCGTTTAGATGCTCCCATCATATTAACTGGGTTAGCAGCTTTGTCTGTAGAAACACAAAAGTATTTTTTACTGCCTTTTTCTGCCGCTTGTTTCATGGTTTTTTCGGTGTTAAAAACATTAACATCGATCATGCGCATTAGCGTAAAAGGATCTTTTTCACTTCTTACGTGTTTAAGCGCCGATAAATTCAATACATAATCATAATTTCCATCTGCTTTAATAAAAGCATCGTACTCAATAGAACCTATATCTAATGCAAATGTCTGAAAATCACCATCAATATAACCAAATGAACTTCTTAAATCCCGAACTAGTTCGACCATGTTATTTTCACTAATATCCACAACATGAAGTTTTTTAGGATCACGCTTAAATATTTCTTTTACTACTGCTTGGCCTATTGATCCCGCGCCACCTAGAACTAAAAACGTAGAGTTAGCTATAATATCCTTCAATAAACGCTCTGACTTTTCTATATCCGTTTGAAAAAGGGGTGTAGTTCGGCCAATCATCTTTAAAATATTACTCATCATTAATCCTTATTAAACAGGTCACGGGTATAAACCTTACCTAAAACATCTGAAATATCCGCTGCAAGTCTATTAGCAACAATCACATCAGATACTTGCTTAAATTCGTTTAAATCTTCAATCACTTTTGAATTAAAGAAGTCTTCACCATCAAAAGTAGGCTCATATATGACCACTTCAATGCCTTTTGCTTTAATGCGCTTCATAATGCCTTGAATTGCAGAAGCTCTGAAATTATCAGATCCTGTTTTCATTACCAAACGGTAAACACCCACTACCTTAGGGTTGCGTTTAATAATGGCGTCCGCAATAAAGTCTTTACGGGTTGTATTAGCATCTACAATAGCGCGTACCATATTATTCGGTACGTCTTTGAAGTTCGCTAATAACTGCTTGGTGTCTTTTGGCAAGCAGTAACCGCCATAACCAAAGCTTGGGTTATTATAATGATTACCAATACGAGGGTCTAAGCCCACTCCTTCGATGATTTGCTTTGCATTCAAATCATGAATCTCGGCATAACTATCTAACTCATTAAAATACGCAACCCGCATAGCAAGATAGGTATTTGAGAAAAGCTTTACTGCTTCTGCTTCTGTTGAGTCAGTAAAAAGTATGTTGATATTTTCTTTGATGGCACCTTGAGCTAACAACCCTGCAAAAATCTCTGCACGCTCTGATTGCTCACCCACTACAATTCTTGAAGGGTGCAGGTTGTCATAAAGCGCTTTACCTTCACGTAAGAACTCAGGTGAAAAAATAATATTTTCACACTGAAGCTCTTCCTTAATACGAGCCGTATAGCCAA
>JBALXO010000035.1:0-1451 GCA_036960615.1 Cocleimonas sp.
GAAGCACAAATGGCGAGAGAGAATATGTTGGTTGAAGTTTCGATTATTGCAGCAGAGAAATAAGTAAACCTAGTTTCGGTTAGGTCTATTTTTTAAAAACCACTTAAAAGTGGGGGGGGGCTTTTTAAGTTATTTTAGGTTTGAACAATCATTTTATTATCTAACATCACATCTGATTTAAAGAAATCCATTAGCAATTTACAACTTTCGATAATGCGTTCTTCTCGATTTGGAAAAGCCTCTAATTGGGAAGCTTGCCACGCTTCTAAGTTTCTAGACAAATCTTCAAAGGTAAACATATATACGGGGGGCTTTAATTGACAATGTTTTAAAAACCAAGGTAATGCAGCTGCCGTTATCAAAAACGATTCTTCTTTTTTTGGAAGTTTTCCTTTTTTTAAATCGAGCCAATTCTCTAAGGCTATATCTAAAGTCTTATCGCTGAATACATAGCAGGTATTTTTGTTAAATTGTTGGATCATTTTATTATTTAAAAAGTGCCAGAAAGTAAGGGGGTGTCTTATCTAAGTGTAGCATTAGCTATGTTTGATTGGATAGAACAGACTTTTAAAATCCTATAAAGTACAATTAAATGAATACATGTACTGGAGTCTCAGAATGAGTAATAAAAATAAATACTACGCCCCACAAGGGGGACTGCCACCACAGACACAATTATTGTCTGATCGTGCAATTTTCACTGAATCTTATGCCATAATTCCTAAAAAAGTATTAACTGATATAGTTATCAGTTACTTGCCGTTTTGGAACGATATGCGGATGTGGGTGATTGCTCGTCCACTGACTGGTTTTTCTGAAACATTCTCTCAATACATTGTTGATCTAAGCCCAGGTGGAGGTTCTGATAAGCCAGAATTAGATGAAGCGGCAGAAGGTGTTTTGTTTGTAGTCGAAGGTGAAATGGATATCACTATTGAAGGTGTACCTCATCATTTGGAAGAGGGTGGGTACGCATTTTTACCACCGAAATGTAACTGGACTATTCGTAACAATGAAAGCAAGAAAGCAAGCTTCCATTGGATTCGTAAGGCGTATCAGTATGTTGATGGTATTGAGCCACCAGAAGCGTTCGTGACTAATGATAACGATGTTCCTGGTATTCCAATGCCTAATACAAACGATGTATGGAAGACCACACGTTTTACAGAACAATCTGATATGCGTCATGATATGCACGTTAATATCGTAACGTTTGAGCCAGGTGGAGTCATTCCGTTTGACGAAACACACGTGATGGAGCACGGTCTTTATGTATTAGAAGGTAAAGCGGTTTATCACTTAAATGCAGAATGGGTTGAAGTAGAGGCAGGCGACTTTATGTGGCTCAGAGCTTTCTGTCCGCAGTCTTGCTATGCAGGTGGGCCGGGTCAATTCCGCTATTTACTTTATAAAGATGTTAATCGTCATATGCCGTTTATTCGACCACAGAA
>JBALXO010000035.1:1551-2611 GCA_036960615.1 Cocleimonas sp.
GGCATATGCCACACATTTTTATTGTAGTTAATACCTTGTTTACCGTTTGAAACAAACGCTCTAATATTGCTTGTATCTATAGTGTCAGAAGGCTCAGCTACGGCAATTATAAGAGGGCTGCTAGTCATAGGTATAAAAGCTTGAGAGCCACGTGGATGCCTTTCAATGCAATACATGTGATATGGCATCGTATCTGCCTTATTGCAGACTGTCATGCTTATGACTGGCTTGCCGCCAGCATTATGATCTATATCTACATTGGCTAAATCATAATAGCGTTCCATGCCGTCATCATTCATACCGAAGTGTTTAGCGCCATCAATTTCTATGACATCGCCATAAGGTGCAAAAGCTTCTTTTGTTAGTGGTTCGGCTTTGAGTGTAATTGATTCCATCACAGTTTCCATTCTCTGGTTTATTTCTTGCTTTCGATTTCGTTTACATTGTTCAATTTTCATCAAATACTATTGCTAATTTAACAATTTAGCTTTCTGCCAAAGCATCCAAACGAAATCTAGCAATCTTATTGATTTCAGCAACAGCTTGTTTGAACTCAGTCTCTTCATCATTTTTGATGCGTACTTCAAAGGCTTCAAATATTTGATGTCGATTACTGCCTTTGACTGCCATGATAAAAGGGAAATTGAACTTTTCTTTGTAGTCATTATTAAAACGTTGAAACATCTCGAACTCTGTTGCAGTACATTGGTCGATGCCTGCACCACTTTGTTCTGACGTAGATTCTTCTGTCAACTTACCATCTATCGCTGCTTTTCCAGCTAAATCTGGGTGAGCATTAATTAAAGCTAGAATTTTTTTATGCTCAGCATTTTCAACGACTTCCATCATGATCTCGCTTAAGGCTGAAGATGTGTTGTGCTCTTTACTTAAGCCTTGATGCCAAGCATATCTCGCAATCCAAGGGGAATGTTCATACACGCCACCAAAGACTTCGACGAAGTCTTTTTCAGTCATTTCACTGGGTGAGTTTTTATAACTTAGTTCGGTAGAATTCATAATTGCTCTGCGATCTTAGTGTGCTTTTAATAGAGTTGATGTT
>JBALXO010000035.1:2711-5285 GCA_036960615.1 Cocleimonas sp.
TTATGCACTTTTAGCAGGATGATTTTTAAGCCAATGTTGAGCTATTTCATCTCGTTTACACACCCAAACTTTATCATGACTTTTTACATAGTCTAAAAAGCGGGCTAAAGCTGCTGCTCTACCTGGACGACCTACTATTCTGCAATGTAAGCCAACAGACATCATTTTAGGCGCAGTATCTCCTTCAGAATATAAGGTATCGAAGGAATCTTTCAGATAAGTGTAAAACTGATCACCACAATTAAAGCCTTGCGGTGATGCAAAACGCATATCATTGGCATCTAAAGTATACGGAACCATCAATTGAGGTTTTTCAAAATTATAATTCCAATAAGGTAAATCATCAGAATAGCTATCAGCGTTATAGCTAAAGCCACCTTCTTCAGCAACCAAACGATCAGAGTTAGGGCTTGTTCTGCCTAAATACCAACCCGTTGGACGTTCTCCTACCGCTTCGGTATGAGTCGCAATAGCAGTTTGTAAGTATTCTCGTTCAATATCCTCAGGGATATCTTGGTAAGTTATCCAGCGATGTCCATGACAGGCGATTTCCCAATCAGCTTTGAGCATTGCTTCAACAGCTTGAGGATTACGCTTTAGTGCCATTGATACGCCGAATACTGTAACGGGTAAATTGCGTTCAGTGAACATACGATGCAAACGCCAAAAACCAGCGCGTGATCCATATTCATAAATGGATTCCATGCTCATGTGTCGTTGGCCTTCAAAGGCTTGTGCACCGACTATTTCAGATAAGAATGCTTCTGATGCTTTGTCTCCATGAAGGATACAATTCTCTGCACCTTCTTCATAATTTATAACAAATTGCACGGCGACTCTGGCGTTGTCTTTCCACTTTACAATGGGTGGTTTGTCAGCATAACCGATTAAATCACGATCGTATTCTTGATCCATTAACGCTACCTTTTATAATTTCTGATGGAAATTCATTTATTACAATATTGATCTGTAAAAAAGACACCCCCCTACTTATTAGTGGTTTCTTTCTCAGAGGGACGTGCATGATTTTAGGGCTTATTGTAAGGATTTAAACCAACGATCTAAAGTCGCTCTCTCTTCATCAGTAATTTTAGTCAAGTTTGCCAGTGGCATCGCTTTACTCACAACAGCTTGCTGATGAATCATTAAAGCCTGGCTTACAATTTGCTGTTCAGTATCATACATCATGCCTTTAGGTGCAGCAGAGAAGCCAGCGTAGGTTGGCGCTGCTGCGTGGCAGGTTGAACAGCGCTCTTGAACTATGCTGACAGCTTTTGTTGTTAATTGTTCTTTTGTTTCGACTGCACTTGTAGCACTATTTGACGCACTAGGTGCCATTACAAAAGATACGGCTAACAAAATTACCGCCGCAAAACCTAAGTACACTGGCTTGTTTCTACCAAAATGACGTTGAACGAAGTAGATTCGGATCAAAGCGCCTGCTATTGAAATACCAATCAATATTAACCAGTTGAGCCAATGTCCAAAAGCCACTGCGTAATGATTACTGATCATCACAAATAATACAGGAAGTGTGAAATAGGTGTTGTGAACAGAGCGTTGCTTTGCTTTGCGACCATGTTCAGGATCAACAGGGTCTCCTGATTCGGCACAAGCTAATAGGGCACGTTGTCCTGGCATAATAGTAAAAAAAACATTACCCACCATGATGGTTCCTAGCATTGCACCGTAATGCATAAAGGCGCCACGACCACTAAAAAGATGAGTTAATACAAAGGCAACGATAGCTACAAAAATGAATAGCGCGACAGCTAACTTCTTATCATCATTGCCAAGTGCAGATTTACACATAAAATCATAGACTAACCAACCAACGACGATAGTGGCTATACCAATGAGTATCGCAACAGGCTTACTCAGGTCAGCAACGCTCGGATCGATTAGGTACAAGTCAGCACCATACCAGTATATAAGCGCCATCATGAACATACCTGTGATCCAGGTGGTGTAAGCTTCCCATTTAAACCAATGCAAGTTATCAGGTAATGTATTAGGGGCTAATTTATATTTTTGGGCGTGATAGATGCCACCGCCATGCAAAGCCCACAACTCCCCACTTACACCTTTTTCATCATCGGCGGGATCTTTTACAGGTTCTAAATGGTTATCTAACCAAATGAAATAAAATGAAGCTCCAATCCATGCTATGCCGGTAATCATGTGGACCCAGCGACCTAGAAGATTGAGCCAATCTAATATGTATCCTTCCATCGTTTAACCTATCAGTATTCTTGTGTATTTGCTTAGTTACTTAATTTCTTAGCTACCACGGTAAGTAGAATAGCTCCATGGGGAAACCAATAATGGAACATGGTAATGGGTGTCTGAATTGATTCCAAAGCGTAACGGTATTTCATCCAAAAAGTGGGGGGGTGTCTTTTTTTCTTCTGATTTACTTTGGAAATAGTCTGAAACGTGAAAAACTAATTCCCAAGTGCCATGTTCAAAAGACTCTCCTTCAAGTAAGGGAACATCTACTCTGCCATCATCATTTGTCGTCACTGTTTTAATGTGTATGCGCTCATTGGTGACTTTATATAGATCGATTTTGAT
>JBALXO010000035.1:5385-8761 GCA_036960615.1 Cocleimonas sp.
CAGATTCAATAATTCCTTTAATGGTTTAGTTGCAGAACTAATGTAAAAGATGGAGAGTCTCTTTTACATTAGTTTAATCAGAAAATAATTTTTTAAAGTCAGGATTGGTTTTATTAGGTTCTGAAAAATCCAGACTGGCTTCAATATCAATTAAATGGTCATTCATCCATTTTTGACTCTGTTCTACATCATTCTGTGAAATTAGTTCAAGTAACTTTGAATGCCCCTGACAACTAGGTAAATGCTGTTGGGTTGACCCGAAAACAGCAACAATGAGTGAAGACCGAGAAATCAATTTACGTAGATAGTCGTAAAGTGAATCATTCTCTGAGGTAAGGATTAGCTCTAGATGGAACTCTCCTGAGAGCCGTATGGCTTTCTTTATGTCTTGTGCTTTTTGTGCTGCTAGCTGTTGATTATTTAAATCTTTTAACAGCTTAAGACTAACCTCGTTAATTTTGTGAATGACTACAGGCAAAGTAGCTACTTCAATTATTCTACGAGCCTCAAAAACTTCTTTTCCTTCTTTAATACTCGGGCGAGAAACTCTAGCTCCACGTTTTGGAGCATTAGTAACAAGACCTTCATGGGATAGATCTAAAAGAACTTTACGGATAATCGTTCTGCTGACATTAAAGCTTTCTGCAAGCGCATCTTCAGGTAATTTAGTATCCGGTGCTAATTGATGAT
The DNA here is from genome assembly GCA_036960615.1 of Cocleimonas sp. Classification (GTDB taxonomy): domain Bacteria; phylum Pseudomonadota; class Gammaproteobacteria; order Thiotrichales; family Thiotrichaceae; genus Cocleimonas. The sequence goes on from JBALXO010000035.1 coordinate 6,076, forward strand.
CAACAATAGCGGTATAAATCTGTTGATATATTTTTTCGTCCTTAGTTAATTTCTCTGTGTTATCAGCTTTCTTTGGAGTAGATTTTACTGAAGTGTCGTTACTCATTGATTACGAATTTCCTTCTTTGGTTTTAACTATTGAATTCAAACTTATAAAATTAGGATAGTTTATTGCGACTACTCGTTATTATGTATACCACTAATATGTGTTTTGTATACGAAATATTTTTAAAAAAAATAGTAATTCAATGCTTGTATAAGCGATATTGCTTTTTTAATACTAATTATGTAAGTCATTAAAAATAATAAGTTTATATATACTCTAATCTTAATAATAAGTTTGCAGAACTAACATTCTTCTCCTATATATAGGAGAGGTTGAGAAAAACTCTTAGCCACTTGAGTTCTTTTATATTTTTTGTATAAATTAACCCCCTACTAATCTTTAAATAAATTGTTTGGAGAAAAAACTATTATGAAAAAACAAATAACTACTGCACTTGCTACCGCAGGATTATTACTTGGAGCGACATTATCATCATCTGCTATGGCAGAGAAATTTGTTACTATTGGTACAGGCGGACAAACCGGTGTTTACTATGTTGTTGGTGGTGCTATTTGTAAATTGGTAAACCGTGGCACTTCAAAACATGATATTAAATGTACACATACTACTGGTGGTTCTGTAAAGAACATCAACGGTTTACGTGCAGGTGATTTAGATATGGGTGTTGCTCAGTCTGATTGGCAATATCATGCATATAACGGCACAGCTCCAAAGAAGTTCCCTGCAGGCGCTTACACTGATTTACGTTCAGTATTCTCAGTACATCCTGAGCCGTTCACTGTTGTTGCACGAGCTGATTCAGGTATCAAAACTTTTGATGATCTTAAAGGCAAACGTGTAAACGTTGGTGATCCAGGTTCTGGCGCACGCGGTACTTTCGAAGTGGTAATGGAAAAGAAAGGCTGGAAAATGGAAGATTTCAAATTAGCATCTGAATTGAAGTCTTCTGAGCAATCACAAGCATTATGCGACAATAAAATTGACGCTATCGTGTTTACAGTTGGTCATCCAAGCGGAACGATCAAAGAAGCAACGACTTCTTGTGAGTCTATTTTGATTCCTGTTACAGGACCTGAGATTGACGCTTTAGCTGCTGATAATGATTTCTACGCGAAGACGAAGATTCCTGCTGGCATGTATACAGGTACTGACGTTGACACTGAAACATTTGGTGTTGCTGCGACTTTCGTAACGTCGGCTAAAGCTGATCCAGACACAATCTACGAAATGACCAAGGCTGTTTTTGAAAACTTCAAGCGTTTTAAGAAATTACACCCAGCATTCGCAAACTTGGAAGAAGCTAAGATGATCAAAAATAACTTGTCTGCTCCTTTACATGAAGGCGCGGTGCGTTATTACAAAGAAAGAAACTGGCTATAAGTTTTAGCCAATTTTAACAGGGGGCCTCGGCCTCCTGTTTTAGTTTTACCGTTTGAACTTTTTTAATTATTGTATCGATATGCTTGGCTGTACGCAGTTATGCATATCAATATCATAATGCCGTACAATCATTTTGGCGATCTATTTGTCGAGGTGGATTTTCACTTTCTACCTAATATTACTGGGGAAAAGTATGAGTAAACAAGATAATACCGTTGCAAGCGCCACTGATTTAGAACAGTTGGTTGCTTCATCAGACACCGGAGGTCGTAACCCGTCTAACCGAACTGTCGCAAAATTTATTGCTGGAGTGGCCATTGCGTGGTCATTGTTTCAGTTATGGATAGCATCACCTTTACCATTTATTATTGGCGTCGGTATATTCAATGACACAGAAGCACGATCTATTCATTTAGGATTTGCCGTGTTTCTAACCTTTCTAGCCTATCCTGCTTTTTCAAAATCACCGCGTGATCATGTACCAATCTTAGATTGGGTATTAGCCGCAGTCGGTGCATTTTGTGCTTTGTATATATATTTATTTTACGCTCAATTATCTTTACGTCCAGGTGCTCCTATTGCGCAAGACATCGTCGTCGCGTGTATCGGCATGGTATTGTTGCTAGTAGCGACATGGCGTGCATTGGGCCCACCATTGATGATTGTTGCGATGATTTTCTTGGGCTACTGCTTTGGTGGTCAGTCGATGCCAGGCATTTTGGCATGGAAGGGTGCTTCGTTTGCTGCGGTAACCGACAATCAATGGTTATCAACTGATGGCGTGTTTGGTATTGCCTTAGGTGTATCAACCGGTTTCGTTTTTCTATTCGTATTATTTGGTGCATTACTAGATAAAGCGGGTGCGGGTAATTATTTCATCAAGGTCGCATTTTCTTTGTTGGGTCACTATCGTGGTGGCCCTGCGAAAGCAGCGGTGGTTGCTTCTGCAATGACGGGGCTTATTTCAGGCTCCTCTATCGCAAATGTTGTAACCACGGGTACGTTTACTATACCAATGATGAAACGGGTTGGTTTTTCTTCTGAAAAGGCCGGGGCGGTAGAGGTCGCGTCCTCAGTAAACGGGCAAATTATGCCACCAGTCATGGGGGCAGCTGCGTTTTTGATGGTTGAATACGTCGGTATTAGTTATTTTGAAGTAGTTAAACATGCGTTTATTCCTGCGCTAATTTCATACATTGCTTTAGTGTACATCGTGCATTTAGAGTCTATGAAGCTAGG
>JBALXO010000035.1:8861-28982 GCA_036960615.1 Cocleimonas sp.
TAATTTCATACATTGCTTTAGTGTACATCGTGCATTTAGAGTCTATGAAGCTAGGCATGCAAGGTTTGCCACGTCGAAGTGAACCACGGCCTTTGGTACAAGCTGCGATGCGATTTGCGCTCGGTGTGATCCTCGTTTGTGTCTTGAGCTTTGGGGTATATTATGGTTTGGGTTGGTTGAAGCCAGTTGCGGGTGATTCGGCTGCTTGGATCGTAGCGGGCTTAATTGGTGTGATATATGTGTTGCTGGCTAAACGTTGTGCAACGGTGCCTGATCTGGAGATTGATGATCCTAATTCAGATGTGGTTGAACTGCCTGATCCTGGGCCCACGATCCGTTCTGGTTTGCATTACTTGTTACCTGTGATTGTATTGATTTGGTGTTTGATGGTTGAACGTTTAAGCCCAGGCTTATCAGCCTTTTGGGCGACGGTGTTGATGATCGGTATTTTGGTGACACAAAGACCTTTATTTGCTTACTTTAGAGGTGAAGCAAACTTAGGTGTGTTTGCTAAGCAAGGTTATTCTGAGTTGGTATCAGGCCTTGAAACAGGCGCACGTAATATGATTGGTATTGGTATTGCGACCGCGACCGCGGGTATTATCGTTGGTGCGGTATCATTGACTGGTGTTGGCTTGGTGCTTGCAGATTTGGTTGAGATCATTTCAGGTGGTAATTTGATGCTGATGCTAGGATTCACCGCGATATTGAGCTTAATCTTAGGTATGGGCTTGCCAACAACGGCGAACTATATTGTGGTTTCTTCTTTACTCGCGCCGGTAATTGTTACTCTGGGTCAACAGTCTGGATTAATAGTGCCATTAATCGCGGTTCATTTGTTCGTGTTTTATTTCGGCATCATGGCTGACGTAACTCCGCCGGTTGGTCTTGCCTCTTTTGCGGCAGCAGCGATATCAGGTGGTGATCCCATGCGAACAGGTTTCGTCGCCTTCTTTTACAGCATGCGTACCGCGGTATTACCTTTCTTATTCATCTTTAATACGGACATGTTATTGATCGATGTGACTTGGCTCGGAGGTATTGGTATTTTCATTGTCTCGACGGTTGCCATGTTGCTATTCGCAGCGTCTACTCAAGGCTGGTTTATTGATCGTAATAAGTTGTGGGAATCTGCGGCATTAATATTGATTGCATTTACTTTATTCCGCCCAGGATTTTGGATGGAAGAAATATCTCCATCATTTGCAAAAGTTGCACCAACCCAATTATTTTCATCTGCAAGTGAGATGGCCCCTGGTGAAACCATTAAAATCCGTGTATTAGGTGTGGATGATGTGGGTAAACCACGTTCATTTATTGCCTTGCTTAATTTAGGTGAGGGCACGACAGGTGAAGAGAAGGTTGCGAGCGCTGGATTGGGCTTGATTAACAATGATCAACAGCAATTGATGGTGGATGACATTGGTTTTGAGAGTAGCGCAGAAGCTTCCGGCTTTGATTTTGATCAAATTGTGGAAGAAGTATTTGTTCCGCAAAGCCATTTACCCAAGCAGTTAATGTATTTACCAGCGTTGTTATTACTCGGATTAGTCTGGGTGTTGCAATCACGTCGCCGTAAATCTTTCCTTTTAAAAGAGGCAGCATAATGTACAAAAAAATATTTGTAACGGTAGACCTTTCGACTCCAGTCATTACCGAAAAGGTCTGTAAAACAGCCAATGATATGGCGTCAAAGTATGGATCTGAAATCCAGCTGGTGACGATTTTGCCGAATTATGGCACGCCACTGGTGGCAAGCTTTTTTCCAGAGGGTGCTCAGGATGCGATTAAAGTTGAGTTGAACGATAAGTTGAAGGCTCTAGCTGAAAAGCATTTCACCGTTAAGGTGGATGTAGGTGTCATACAAAGCAGTGGCTCAAAGCGTGCGAATACTATCTTGGCAACTATTGAAGAGCTCAAGCCAGATTTAGCTATTTTGGGTTGTCGTCGTAAGCACTCTCGAAATAGTCGGCGTTTACTCGGTTCTACTACTATGTCGGTAGCTGACAGAGCGGAATGCACGGTGATGTTGGTGAAGTAATCATCGCCGCATAGTTAATAGTTATTGATCTACAATAGCTTGTTAGCTGCTCTAAAATTAAGCCTCGCATTTGTTTCTATCTGTCGAGGCTTTTTTATGGATATCTCAACATGCTTACTCTTTTCAAGAGGTTTGTAAGTAAATTATACAAACTATATAAGTTATTGAATTACAAATTATATTAGAGCCTACAAGTAATATAATAAATAATCTAATTAAGTTTGCAGAACTAGGATTGTTATCCTATATATAGACTAGGATGAGAATAATTCTTAGACCTTCAGGTTCAATTTGTATGATTTTTGTATAAATCTTACATAATAAGCCTGTAACTAACTTTTAAAAAAAATTATTTGGAGAGAAAGACTATTATGAAAAAACAAATAACTACTGCACTTGCTACTGCAGGTTTATTACTTGGAGCGACACTATCAACAGCTACCATGGCTGCTACTCCTGAAAAGCAGTTTGTTTCTATCGGAACTGGTGGTGTTACAGGTGTTTACTACCCAACGGGTGGTGCAATATGTCGTTTAGTTAATAAGAACCGCAAGAAGACGGGCATTCGTTGTTCAGTTGAGTCTACTGGTGGTTCTGTATTTAACATCAATGCAATCCGTCAAGGTGAGCTAGAAATGGGTGTTGCACAGTCTGACTGGCAGTATCACGCATACAACGGCACATCTAAGTTTAAAGATGCTGGTGCTTTCAAAAAACTACGTGCAGTATTCTCGGTTCATGCAGAGCCAGGTACATTAATTGTAAGAGCTGATTCAGGTATAAAAAACTTTGGCGATCTTAAAGGCAAACGTGTAAACGTTGGTGAGCCAGGTTCAGGAACAGTGGCTACTTATGGCGTTCTTGAAGAAGCTTTTGGTATGAAGCGAAGCGATCTTAAACTAGCATCTGAGCTAAAATCATCAGAAGCACCAGCAGCACTTTGTGATAACAAGATTGATGCGTTTTTCATTCTAGTAGGTCACCCAGCAGGAATGGTTAAAGAAGCAACATCGACTTGTGAAGTTAAAATTGCGGATATTCATGGCCCAGCAGCCGATGGATTAATCAAAAATAATTCATTCTATCGTTATGCTTCAATACCTGCAGGCATGTACACAAGTAACCCTGAAGCAGTAAAAACTATGGGTGTTGGTGCAACTTTCGTTAGTTCTAGCGATGTAGCACCAGAAGTAATTTACGAAGTAGTTAAAGCCGTATTTGAAAACTTTGATGACTTCAAAAAGCTTCATCCAGCATTTAGAAACCTAAAGAAGACTGAGATGGTTTCAGCTTCACTTTCAGCACCAATTCATGACGGTGCAATGAAGTACTACAAAGAAGCAGGTTTAATTAAATAAACTGTTTTGATCAAAAAAAAGCGAGGTTTTTACCTCGCTTTTTTTATAACTGTTTAATGTGATTTAGTTTTTCTTCTTATTTTCTCTTTCCTATCTATACTGAATAAACATAATAATTTGTTTCAAGTGAGAGAAAATAATAAGAAAAAACTGGAACAAAAATTAATAAGGAAAGTGTTGTTATGGCTGATACAAAAGTCGATGATTTTGAGATAGACGAAGATAAACTAAAGGAAATGATAGCTGAAACCGATACTGGGGCTAGAAGTCCTGAAGGTATTGTCGGTAAGTTTATGTTCTGGACTGCCTTTGCTTGGGCTATTTTTCAATTATGGATAGCTTCTCCATTCCCTTATATGTTCCCTGAATACATTCCTGTATTGAATAACACAGGCACGCGTAGTATCCATTTGGCCTTCGCTGTTTTCCTTGGTTTCTTGGCTTATCCTGCGTTGAAATCATCACCGCGTGATCGTATTCCCATTCAAGACTGGATAATGGCCATTGTAGGAATCATCGTTATTTTATATTTATGGGTATATCAACGAGAACTTGCTGATCGTCCTGGTTTACCAATCCAAGCTGATATTATCGTTTCAGTTATTGGCATTGTCTTAGTACTAGAGGGTGCTCGTCGTGCTTTAGGCCCACCGTTGATGATTATTGCGATGATATTTCTCGCTTATATATTCTTCGGCCATTTAGCGCCTGATGTTATTTCATGGAAGGGTGCATCGGTTAATCGTGCTATGAGTCATTTATGGCTGACCCAAGAAGGTGTGTTTGGTGTCGCTTTAGGTGTATCAACAGGAATGATCTTTTTGTTTGTATTGTTTGGTTCACTGCTAGAAAAGGCGGGTGCAGGAAATTACTTTATCTGGGTTGCGTTTAGTTTATTGGGCCGCTTTAAAGGTGGTCCAGGCATTGCGGCTGTAGTGTCATCAGCATTGACTGGTTTGATTTCAGGTTCTTCAATATCCAATGTGGTCACCACCGGTACATTTACGATTCCACTAATGAAACGTGTTGGATTCTCTGCTGAAAAAGCAGGCGCGGTCGAAGTAGCCTCATCAACGAACGGTCAGTTAACACCACCCGTTATGGGAGCCGCCGCATTCTTAATGATCGAGTATGTAGGTATCTCATATTTAGAAGTCGTAAAACACGCGATTTTACCTGCACTGATTTCATATATTGCTTTGGTTTACATCGTCTACCTTGAATCTTGTAAAGCTGGATTAGAGGGCATGAAAGCTCGCCGTGCATTTAATTTACTACGCGCATTAATGACCTTCGGTACGGTTGTTGTGACCATGTTGGTTCTGTCAATGGCAATGCACTTTGGTTTCGGTTGGTTGAAGGGTGTTGCAGGTGATGCGACTCCATGGATTGCGGCTGTGCTGTTTGTCGTTGCCTATTTATTGTTATTAAAAGTGGCAGTCAAATACCCTGATTTAGGCCGTAGTGATGAACTCACCGAGTTACCAGAAGTAGGGCCTGTGGTTAAATCTGGCTTGTACTTCTTACTGCCAGTATTAGTACTAATTTGGTTCTTAATGGTTGAAAGACTATCACCGGCACTATCAGCTTTCTGGGCGACATTAGCGATGGTATTTGTCTTATTAACGCATAAATTCATAAAAGGAGTTATGCGTGGCGACAACGCAACGGGTCAGTATTTACATGATGGTTGGGATGACTTCAAACAAGGTATGGTAGCAGGATCACGTAATATGATCGGTATTGGTATCGCCACAGCGGCCGCTGGTTTAATTATCGGAGCAGTAACGCTAACAGGTGTTGGTTTAAAGCTTGCAGAAGTGGTTGAGTTTATTTCTGGTGGTAATTTGATGCTGATGCTAGTACTCACAGCGGGTATTAGTTTGCTACTGGGCATGGGCTTACCCACAACAGCAAACTACATTGTAGTTTCAACCTTGATGGCTCCTGTAATTGTGACCTTAGGAGCACAGTCAGGATTAATCGTACCATTAATAGCGGTGCATCTATTCGTCTTCTACTTTGGAATTTTGGCGGATGATACCCCGCCCGTGGGGTTGGCGGCTTATGCCGCCGCCGCCATCTCGGGAGCAGATCCCATCAAAACTGGTATTCAAGGTTTTATGTATGATATCCGTACAGGCATTTTGCCTTTCATGTTTATCTTTAACACCGAAATACTTTTGATTGGTATTCGTGGTCCAGTGCACTTAGCATTGGTGATTATCTCCACGACGGTAGCGATGCTCATATTTGCAGCTGCAACTCAGGGTTGGTTCTTAACTAAAAATAAAATTTGGGAAACATTACTTTTGTTACTCACAACATTCATTTTGTTCAGACCAGGGTACTTCATGGATATGATCTCACCAGAACTGCAAACAATGGAAGCGAGTAATATTTATCAAATAGCGGAAGACTTACCTGAAAATGCTCAAATAAGAGTTCAAGTAAAAGGCGAAACCCTCGAAGGTAAAGCGATTGATAAAGTCGTAATGTTACCTGTAGGTAAGCTGGGCAAAGGAGCAGATCGTCTTAAAAATGGTGCAGGTCTCGAACTAGCTGAAGATGAAGGCAAATTAATTGTTGAAAATCTTGAGTTTGGTGGCGCTGCTGAAAAGCAGCAGATTGATTTTGATTGGGAAATCGCTAGTGTTCAGGTTAAAAATGAATCTCGCCCTGCAAAACAATGGTTCTATATATTAGGCGTAGGATTACTTGCTCTAGTTTGGTTCTCTCAGAAAGCTCGTATTCGTAAATACGGACATTTGGTAATCAAACAAGCTTAATTGAACAAGCTCATGATTAAAGGAAAAAATAATGTTTAAGAAAATATTCGTCCCAGTAGACCTTTCGACACCAAAGATTACAGGTAAAGTCTGTAAGACAGCCAATGATATGGCCATAAAATATGGTGCCGAAATTCAGTTGGTTACCATCTTGCCAGATTATGGAACGCCTTTAGTAGCAAGCTTTTTCCCGGATGGGGCGCAAGATAAAATCAAAGCTGATTTGCATGATAAGTTAAAGGAGTTAGCAGTGAAGCGTTTTACCGTTAAGGTAAACATAGGTGTGATACATAGCAGTGGATCAAAGCGTGCCAATAGCATTATAAAAACTATCGAAGAGCTGAATCCAGATCTTGCTATTTTAGGTATTCGTCGCAAGCACTCTCGCAATAGTAAACGCTTATTAGGTTCAACCAGCTTGTCAGTAGCTGATCGAGCAGAATGTACCGTTATGTTAGTTAAGTGATGTTGGTGAAGTAATCAATCGACATAAAGTTAGTTGAGTTTTAATATTAAGCCTCGCATTTATTTGCGAGGCTTTTTTATGAGTTTGAGAATGGATCTGCCTATGGATTTATCAACATGGTTACTGTTTATTGCAGTCGGCACAGCCGCTGTGGTTAGCCCTGGGCCTGCTATATTACTCGCCATTTCAAATAGCGTGCGTTTCGGAATGATGAAGGTATTTCTCTCAACTTTAGGTAATATTAGTGGCTTGTTTATTTTATCAACCGCCGCCATTTTTGGTTTAGGTGCGATATTCAAAACCTCCACTAGTTTATTTTTATTGGTTAAGATCATCGGCGCAGCTTATTTGATTTACTTAGGCGTCAGACAATGGCGTTCGAAAACCAATTTCTTTGCTGAACAGGCAGTTTCTGAATCCTTGAAAAAAGGAAAATCACAAAAAAACCGAGATAAAAGTAATGTAAAAATATTCAGCGAAGGTTTCTTAATCGCAATGACAAATCCAAAAGCGATTCTGTTTTTTACCGCTTTATTTCCTCCATTCATAAATACCAGTAAAGCTCTACCTCAACAGTTTCTGATTATGACTTTCACTTTTATGGCCATGTCTTTTATCTGTTTAATGAGTTATGGCTTATTGGCAAACAAGGCTAAACGTTGGTTTGCTTATGGGAATAGAGCCACTTGGTTTAATCGAACCTTGGGAAGCGTGTTTATTGTGATTGGTGCGGGTGTTTTGACTTTGAAGCTTGAGCGTTAAAGGTTAGTTGTATTGGAAACCATCAGAAGTAGGGGCATTTTTAATACTTTTAAACATAAAAAAGGCAGTTCAGATTTCTCCAAACTGCCCTAAGTTCTTCCTAGAACTTCTTCTACAACTAAGCTGTTTCAAATACCGTCAATGGAATCACTCCATTAAAATCTGGGTGATTACTTTTAACTGTTAGTTGTCCAGCCAACATATTCGGAATAAACAGATTCTGGTTGTTCGCATTACCGCAATCGTCACAGCTTATTGCTGCTACAACAAACGATAGTTGTTCACCTGGTGCCAAAGTCACTTGGTCTTGTCCGGCATGCTTTCCAATTTTATTAACTTTTACTGTCAAATCCTTATTCACATGTTCTAAACCAACACCCGAGATACTATCAAATCTCACATTTCTGCTCGTATGATTGGTTAATGTAACGATTTCAGTGCCAACGCTTTGGTGTGGCGCAATACTAATATCACAAGTCGGTAGGGCGGAGCCTCTAATTGAATTGTTTGATGATAACTGACTATCTGTTGTTGCCATCGCAAGGCCAGATATTCCACCTGCGGCAAGTGCTGAACTATAAGCAACACCTTTTATAAATGTACGTCGTGATTGATTAAACATAATGTTTACCTCTTATATATGTTGTTTGGATTTTAGGTAGCTTGGGCTTCGAAAACCGTTATTGGAAAAATGCCGTTAAATTGTCTATGTTCACTTTTGATTGCCAAGTGGTTCTCTAATACATCAGTTATAAACAAATTTTTGTTATTTGCATTAACTCCGTCATTACTGCTCAGTGCTGCAACAACGAATGATAGTTGCTCACCCGGTGCAATAGTTACAATGCTTTGATCTGTGTGACTTTCAAGCTTGTTTTCTTTTATCGCTAAGTACTGATAAATATCGCTTGAACCAACAAGCGAAATACGACTAAAAGCAACATTAGAAGCAGTATGGTTTATTAAAGTCACTATCTCGGTATCAACAGAAGGAACTTGTGTCGCTAATGCGTCTGCTGTCATTGCGAAGCTTGATAGACCCGCTAGAGCAAATGCTGAACTATAAGCCGCACCTTTTACAAATTTACGGCGTGATTGATTCAACATAATATTTACCTCTCTTATACCAACTCAACAGGAACAATGCGATTAAACACAGAATGCTGACTCGTTATCTGTAATTCATTTTCTGCAAGATTAGTTAATGTAGGCATATCTATTGCTTCACTCAGCTCAATCCCAATCGCCTTAACATCAAACGTGAACTGCTCATTCGGTGACATCAAAACCATACCGTTGACTGCGTCTGCATCATTCTGATTTACCGTCACAACCAACGTGCCATTGGCTTGATACAAACTAATGGGCTTGCAAGCATCCAGCATTTGTAACTTGCCGCTCTGATTAATTAACGTAACTTTTTCTCTATCGAATAAAGTTTCTTGAATGATTCTGATATCACTATCGCCAAGAATGCGATCCCCAAGAAGTGAGTCTGCTGATTTATCCAAAGTTGCAGTCCCTTTGATTGCAAATGCAACGCTTGATAACCCCCCAACAGATAAAGCCGATACGTAAGCCGCACCTTTTAAAAAGTGACGGCGTGTCTGGTTAAAACCCTTGTTAAGATATTGATTAGACATGTTTTTATTCCTCAAATGAATTTAAACTACAGCCGAATCAAAATTTGAAACGGGTATTAGTTTATTAAACGCGAAATGCTCACTGGTAAGATGTAATTGTTGTCCATCCAATTTACTCACGTCTTGTATTTCAGCACTACTAAAGTGACCTCCAGTTGTCTGAATATCAAAAGCGATACGCTGACGCGGCAATATCATAATCATTCCAGAGCTAGCGCTTGACTCGATAAAATTAGGTTTAATTTGTAATGAGCCATTAACACGTATGATTTGTACAGGATGTAATGCATCTAACATAACTTCATGATCACTCTTATTAAACAAAGTCACCGTTTCTTTATGTAGCATTTTTTGCTGCATGATATTGATATCACTGATATTTGTACTAGATATGACATCAGATTTAGCTTTACTGCCAGTATTGTTAGCAAAAGCGATGCTAGACAAGCCACCTAAGGCACCGATAGATAAAACCGAAGTGTAAGTCGCACCTTTCAAAAAATTACGACGAGATTGATTTGTTAACTGTTTAGACATATGTATTCCTCAAAGTTTTTACTGTTGTACTTTCAATTATCAATTAAGACACTGCTACAACTTTATTGAATGCACCATGATCACTAGTTAATAGAACATCATTTCCTGCAAGAGTTGGGATTGGAAATATATCTGAATTTGTAAAATCAGCACGCAGTGTCGTAATATCAAAAGTGATACGTTCACGCGGGGAGATTTGAACTAAACCACAGAATGCATCAGAATCTTTTTGATTTACTTTAACTACCAAAGATCCATTTACTTGTTCTAAATGAATTGGTTTGTGCGAGTCTAATAAGACTGGGCTATCGCTATGGTTAATTAAAGTGACAGTTTCTTTATCCAGCATCTGTTGTTGCATGATGCTAATGCTACTATCAGTCAGTGGCTTGGCTTTACTTAAGCTTGTAGAGTTACTGCTATCAGCAAAAGCAAGACCAGATATTCCACCAATAGATAATATTGAAGTGTAAGCCGCGCCTTTTAGAAAGCTACGACGAGATTGATTAGATAGATTTTGATTAGACATGTGTATTCCTCCGTGTCTTTTGTTTATGACTGTTTAAGTTGTATCTAAACTTAAGCTACAAGCGCGTCATAAGTAGAAACAGGAACCATATTATTCAAAGCACTGTATTCATTCGTAATAACGATCAAATCGCCAGACTCTTTCAACATTGGCGCTAATTCAGAGTTAACTGTAAATGCCAATTGTTGTCCTGCAGTTAATGTAATGATTGCATCAGTATCTAAATCTATGATGCTTTGATCAGATGCTTTATTAATCTTCACTACAACCCATCCGTTAACTTTTTCTAAGCTAACTGGCTGTAAAGTATTCAATGCCACTGTTTTGTCGCTTTGATTAAATAAAGTCACAGATGATGTTGATGCACTCATGCCAGCTGTTTTATTTCCGCAAGTTGCGAAAGCTACGCTAGATACACAGCCGATTGATAATGCTGATGTGTAAGCCGCACCTTTTAAAAAATTACGACGAGTTAATGTGTTGTTTAATTTAGACATAGTCTGTTCCTCTTGGTTCTATTCCCGGTAGGGCTCTATAACGCTACTGTTCGGGTTCTCAAAAGGGTATAATAAAGACGTTCAAACAATAGTTGTTATAACAAGTGTATGCCAAATAAACGTAAACGTAAAGCCAAAATAGAGAATAGCCTTCTCGAGACCACTGTCGAGTCCGAGATATTCATAGGTGCTTTAAGCTTCAGTGACCAAACTTTAGCTGAAGTTCACGAGTTATTATCAATATGGGGAATGACACCACTGCAATACAACGCAATGCGCGTTATATATGCCAAAGACAAAGAAGATATTGGCCTCCCAAGCAAAGAAATTGGCTCACGGCTATACACTAGAGTCCCCGATGTAACACGCTTACTAGACCGAATGGTAGACAAAGGCTGGATAACTCGAGAAAGAGATACCGTTAATAAAAGAGTCGTGCGATCACGACTCACAGACATTGGAATCGAGCTGGTTGAGTCAGCGCATGCGCCATTGATGGAATTAGAATCTAAACAGTTGGCTCATTTGAGTAATGATGAGAAAAATACTTTGTTTGAATTGTTAAATAAGGCGTTAGATAAATAGCTTATTGATTCTTTTTTGATCCAATATTAGGAAAAGTGGCTAAAAGGTGGGGGGTGTCTTTTTATTCAGATTGATTCACTAATCGATAAAGTTATAGATTACTTAAAATGAATGATCATCAATTACAGCCTTTACTTTTTTAAGCGCAGTGCACAAAGTGTCAATGTCTACAGAACCCAATGCTATGCGAAATGCATGAGGTGTACTATCGGACGTTGCGAATGGTTCAGCAGTTGAAACTGAAATATTTGATTTAATTAATACCATCGATACCTGATCTGCACGGACTTCTTCGCCTAATGGTAACCAAAGAAAATACGAAGCAGGGTGTCCAATATAATCAAGTCCGTTTAGTATTTTTCTGGCTTTAGATTGTCTGATTATTGCATCACGGCGTTTTTCTTTTTCTAAAAGATTAATCGTGCCATCTTCTATCCAGTCGCAGGTAATTGCTGTCATTAGTGCAGGTGTATTCCAAGTCGTGGCACGGATAGAGCGCTCGATCATTGGCGACCAATGTGGAGGTGAAACTACGAATCCAACGCGTAAGCCAGTGGCAACATTTTTAGATAAACCTGAAACATAGATACATATATCAGGAGCAAGCGCAGATATAGGTGGAGGTGCATTTTCTTCAAGAAAAGCATAGGCCGCATCTTCAATAATAATTAATCCATATTTTCGGGCAATTAATATTAATGCTTCTCGCTCATCGAGGCTTGTTACCCAACCCAATGGATTGTGTAAGGTTGGCATTGTATAAATGGCTCTGACTCGACGTTTTTTACACAGCTGTTCTAGGTATTCTAAGTCTGGTCCGTTAGCTGTAGCCGGAATGGGAGCAAGCTCTAAACGATGGGCTTCAGCCAGAACCTTAAAACCTGGATAGGTTAAACTATCAACAGCAACGACATCACCAGGCTGCAGTGTTGCCATAACGGATACGGCTAATCCATGTTGCGCGCCACTGACAATTGAAACCCAATCAGCTTCAGTAGACAGACCTCGAGATAATAAATGGCGTGCGATGATGACTCGTTCTTTCATCCTGCCTGCATGTGGTTGATAGCGTAACAGTGACTCTAAATCTCCAGACGAGGCGAGCTTGCGCAAAGATGTGCGTAACAAGTCTGTTTGACTAGGGAGTGCTGGGTAATTAAAATTCAGATCAATCATTCCTTCTTCAACTGAATTCTGATCTATTCCATGGCCATCGGGTAGGCCTGTTTCTCTTACAAATGTGCCTCTGCCAGTTTCTCCGCTGACCAAACCCATTTGTTCAAGCTCAGTGTAGACTCGTGATGCTGTCACTAATGCGATACCTTCATCTGCAGCAAGTTTTCGGTGTGTTGGCAGACGTGTGCCTGCGGGTAATTGTCCTGATCTGATTTTTTGTACGAATACATCGACTATCTTTTTGTATTGTCCTTTAGCCATATTATAAATCAACCCATAACAATAATTGAATTGTCATGAGTATATGAAAAGTAACATTCCTTTTCAACGAACCGAGATTCAGCTTCTATTCCTTGATAGCAAATTAAAAGCTAATAAATAAGTGAAGATTTAATCAAAGGCCTAGATATAAGCCGCTAAATGTATCCATGACAATTATTTTATTGTTATGTATTTATTCAATATACTCAGTTCTCTGTCAGGCACAATAGCTTTATTTGAAATTTACTTGTTGATGAGTAAATTGATGATAATACTATTTTAAAGTACTGTTATTAATAGACTATTTTAATATATCATTTTTAATATACTAGAATTACTTTACTATTATGTTTAACGTTGAGGATTAAATATGAACATCGCAATTCTAACTTTTGAGGGTTTCAATGAGCTGGATTCTTTCATCGCTCTAGGTATTTTAAATAGAATGAAAAGCTCTGGATATAATGTGCAAATAACCTGCCCAACCGACGAGGTGACCTCTATGAATGGCGTTACTATTAAAGCGCAACAACCACTAGAATTTGCAAATACTGCTGATGTAGTACTTTTTGGTAGTGGCATGCAAACACGTGAAGTAGGAAGTGATCCATCAATTCTTAATAGACTTCAGTTAGATGCCTCGAAACAATTGATTTGCGCCCAGTGTTCGGGAACGTATCTAATGGCAAAACTAGACTTGCTTGGTGATGTACCAGCTTGTACTGACTTAACGTCGAAACCGTGGGTTATTGAAGCGGGAGTCAATGTAGTTGACCAACCTTTTACAGCAAGCGGAAATATAGCTACTGCTGGGGGTTGTATGGCTTCGCAGTATCTTGCTACTTGGGTAATCGCAAAAATATCAGGACAAGAAGCGGCTGAATCTGCTGTTCATTATGTGGCGCCTGTAGGTGAGAAAGAAATCACCGTAAAGCACAGTATGGCTGTAGTTAATCCGTATATTTAGGAAGGATCGAGGCGGTCTGAATGGCCGCTTCGAGTATCACATAAATCAGTATGAAATCTTTTAGACTAAACCGTATTTCAAATACTAACTGACTCTTAAAATTTCTCTGGCCTAAACACCGAAACATCACTCGAAAACATAACCATCGCATAATTATCGTAATACTTATCCTGCATGCGTTTACCTATGGCTTGGGCAACTTCTGCGGTGCATAACACTTCAACTCGAATATTACTGTCGACATCCCAATCAGCGCCTCTAACCCCTCTTGAACCTTTGCCTCTGGCGTTTGTTATGGTGTAGCCGTGCGCGCCTAGTGTTTTGAGTTCTTTCACTAACGTACTTTCCAGTGACAGCTCGGTGATGATGGTGAGTAGCGTTCTAATATTGTTATCCATGAGTTTTATCCATAAGAGTTAACTTAACGCAAAGAGCGAGTGCGCGCCTACTGCCATTTCATAATATAAAGGAATGCCGATTAAAACATTAAAAGGAAAACTAATACCTAACGATGCTGTTAAGGATAAGGTTGGATTAGCTTCTGGTACCGAAATTCGCATGGCTGCAGGTACAGCGATATAAGAGGCGCTGGCGGCTAAGGTTGCAAGTATCGCTGTGCCACCAATAGATAAACCTAAAAGCAAACCTAACGCCGTACCTATAACAGATGATAGCAATGGCATGGCAATACCAAAGGCAATGAGGAAGATGCCGTATTGACGCAAGGCACTCATTTTTGAGGCGGCGATTAATCCCATTTCTAATAAGAATAAAGCGAGTATGCCTTTAAACAAATCAAAGAATAGGGGTGTTATGGTGCTAAGGTTTTCGCTGCCAGAAATCCAGCCAATGACTAAGCCGCCTAACAGCAACATGATGCCTCGTCCGGCAAACACTTCGTGGATCACTTTGCCCCATTGGGTCTGTTTGGTGATACCACGCACTAAAATGATGCCGACTAAAATGGCGGGTATTTCTAATATGACCAACAACAACGGCATGTGTTCTTCAAACGAGATGCCGTTATTGTTCATATAGGCAACAGCAACGGCGAAAGTACCGACACTCACTGAGCCATAATGAGCCGCGATTGATGCGGCGTCTGCGCGTTTGAATTTACCCCAATAGAGTAAAACGGGAAACGCGATTAAGGTTAAGACGATGCCCATAATAAATACGCTGACCATTTGGGGTAACAGCGTTAGAAACGGTTGCTTGGCTAATTCAATGCCACCTTTTAAACCAATTGCTAATAACAACAGCACACTGACAAAGTCGTATATTTGCGCAGGCAAGCGTAACTCGGATTTAAGTAAGCCTGCGATAATGCCAAATAAAAAGAAAAGTATGATCGGGTCAGTCATTGTTTAAAGATCTAAGAGCTTAAGATGCTTGTAGTATGACGATTACTTTAGATGAAAAGGAGTTACCTTATTATTTTTCGATTATTAAATGTAAAAAGACACCCCCATTGTTTACTTTTTTTACAACTATTTAGAAGCTGATTGATTAATAATAGTCAAAAAGGTGGGGGGTGTCTTTTACAACATTATTCTGATCGATATTTACCGTATATATTTTTTCATAATGAAAATATGAACTTAGGTGGTCTTTAAAGGACTAAAAGTCGATATACACAAAAATAATAGGGTGATTGTAATGCAAGCTGTACGTAATGATTTTCCAAATGAAAATATTCTCAACTCTAATCTTTTAAGAAGTAGTAAGACAGTACTAGCAAATTGTCAGGTGCTAATTAGCCCAAAAACTATCCAAAATATTAGTAATACAGATATTGTGATTTGGATTAATGATCTGCATAAAGCCTTGGATAATGAGCATGAAGCAGGTATCCAAATTGATCATTTAGGTAAACAAATTATTTTTTATATCAATCATATAGCTCATAAAAATCACTCTATGATCTATTTTAAAGGTCAGACAGTAGATGGAAAACAAGTACACTTTGTGAAGCATTTGCCAGATTTAAGTATTCAATTGATGGTGCTTAAACGAAGATCAGCTAATCAGTTGAAAATACCTTTTGGTTTCATCGATTGGGATCATTATGAGAATGCAAAATCTAAAATCGCACTTGATTGATTCATAATTATTGAAAGTGACCAAAAGGTAAGGGGTGCAACAATAAAGGCATGTCTTATTAATATTTACCCCATATCTTTTTTATACTTAAAATATGAACCAAGGAGCAAATCAAAGCACTAACCAGTAATACACATAAAAACAATAGGGTAATTGGATGGAAGCTACATTTAACGATTATGCAAAACAGGATATTCTTAATTCAATATGTTTGAAGAATAAGGCTGCAATATCTAATTGCCAGACACTAATCAGTCCAAAATCTACTCAGAATGTTAAGAATACAGATGTTGTGGTTTGGATTAATGATCTGCATAAAGCTTTGGATAATGAGCATGAAACAGGTATTCAAATTAATCATTTAGGTAAGCAGGTTACTTTTTATATTGATCATATTGCTTATAAGAATCATTCTATGATCTATTTTAAAGGTCACACCGAAAATGGTAAACAGGTACATTTTGTAAAGAGTTTATCTGACTTAAGTATTCGATTAATGGCGCTCAAACGAAGAGTACTTAATCAAGAAAAAACACCTTATGGCTTCGCTGATTGGACAGATTATGAAAATGAAAAATCTAAAATCGCACTTGATTGATTTATAAGTTCTGAAAACAGGTAAAAAGTAGGGGGTGTCTTTTTAAGTATCTCTCATTGTTAAATAAAAAAGCGACTCAATGAGTCGCTTTTTTTATTACAGTTAAACGATTAAGAATAAATAGACGGTGCGCCTAATTGCTCGTGAATCTGATTTGCTAGTTGTGGTTGAATGTTCAAGCCTTTCGCTAGTGAATCTAAGTAATGCGCTTCTTTGTTAGTGTCTAGGTCAATCGCCATTAGTGATACTGCGTAGATTTGTTGCTCCATTCCACGTGGAATGCTTCTTACAAATGCATCAACGTCTAGTGGTTGACGGAATTCATTACGAACGAAGTCTGCTTCAGCTTGAGATACATCGCCTAGCTTTCCAACGACTTTTTCTTGTTCTGCATCATCGATGCTACCGTCTGATTTTGCTGCATTGATCATTGCTCGAATAACTAATGTCGCTTGGTCAGATGCTTGAGAATGATCGACACCCATTGGTAAATGATCACAGTTGTCGTGTCCAGGGTTTGGCGCTTCAGCATTTTGATTTTGTGCGAATTTAGTTAATGCGCCGCCAAGTAATCCGCCCAGTCCACCTGCACCACCCATGCCTCCGCTTTGTTGGCCACTTTGACCACCGCCACCAAGAATGCTGCCGAGTAGATCACCTATGCCGCCACCTTGTGTTGATTGTTGCTGTTGACGTCCGCCAGCTAAGCTTCCTAATAGGTCGCCAAGACCTCCACCGCTTTGTCCGCCGCCACCAGTTAGGCTGCCCAATAGATCTCCTAAGCCACCACCACCTTGTTGTTGCTGACCGCCACCGAGTAATCCACCTAGTACGTCAGCCATTCCGCCGCCGCCTGTGTTACGTTGATTGCCGCCGATAAGACCACCTAAGATATCGCCTAATGCTCCGCCACCTTGAGTTTGTTGATTTTGCGCGCCACCTAAAGCAGAACCAAGGATGTTACCTAAAACATTTCCTCCTGAACCTTTTGATAATGCGCCATTGCCAAGAAGGCTACCTAATATCTTAATTGTGTCTACAGCATCCATTTGAATCTCCTTTAATGAGAGAGTACTGCATTATTATTACAGCGTTCTCTAGAATCTAAAATTTGTCTGACTTTGTAAGTTTAGTAGATAAACAATAGTTTGTTAGACAATCATAATGTATGTGTGAATTTAATTAATTTAAGTTCAGTTTATTTAAATGCTTGACCCTAAAGTTAACTTTAGAGTTTATAATGTGGTTAATTAAATTTTTAAGTGTGGGTGTAAAATGAGAATTGGTGAGTTATCTAAACAAACAGGTTTTCAAATAGAAACTTTGCGTTACTACGAGAAGCAAGGTTTATTGCAACCCGTGTCCCGAACTAAGTCGGGTTATCGTGAATATGACAGTGCATCGTTGAAGCAGCTAAAGTTTATTCATCAGGCAAAATCAGTAGGTTTTTCTTTAAATGAAATTTCAGAGTTGCTCACTTTGCGCGTTGATCGTGATCAGCATAGTTGTGCTGAAGTAAAAACCATCGCTGAACAAAAATTAGAACAGATCGAAAATAAAATCACTGAGTTAGCTAAAATGCGTGATGCGCTTTATGTGATTACCGATGCTTGTTGTGGTGGTGATGAACCAGCGACGTCTTGTACTATTTTGAGTGCATTAGATGATGATCATCGCGAAAACCAAGATCCAGAGAGGGTAGCAGTATGATGAATTTTCTTGATAATCTATTAGCCCTAAGTTTGGAAGCCGCACCATGGTTGGTATTAGGTTTGGTGATTGGCGGGCTAATCAAAGCTTTGATACCAACAGAGTTATTACACAAACACTTAAGCGGTAATGGGTTCCCTTCTATTGTTAAAGCCGCTTTATTTGGCGCACCCCTACCTTTGTGTTCATGTGGAGTAATACCTGCGGCTTTAAGCTTACGTAAAGCGGGTGCTTCTAAGCCTGCAACTGTTTCATTTTTAGTATCTACCCCTGAAACAGGCATCGATTCGGTTACTATTTCTTATGCATTATTAGGGCCATTTATGGCAATTGTAAGGCCGATAGCTGCAATCATTTCTGCGATTACAGCCGGATTATTGGTGGGAAAGTCAGAAGATAAAATTGAGCGAGTGCAGGCAGCACTTTCGACGAAACCGCAAGCAGCGAGTGAAGCCAGTTGCTGTGCGAGTAAGCCAAAACCTGAAGTGGTCGAAGCCAGTTGTTGTTCGAGCAAACAAGCAGAGCCTATACCAAAAGAAGCCAGCTTACTTCAACGCGCTTGGGAAGGGATTGTTTATTCCTTCGTCGATTTATTCGACAAAGTATTATTCTGGTTATGTATTGGTTTGGTGTTTGCCGCTGGAGTTAAAACCTTTGTGCCAGTATCTTTCCTTACAGAATGGGGCAGTGGTTTACCAGCGATGTTAGTGATGTTGATGGTTGGTATACCGATGTATGTTTGCGCCGTAGCGTCAACGCCAATGGCTGCAGGTTTGCTGCTAGCGGGTGTATCTCCTGGAACTGCAATGGTATTTTTGATGGCAGGACCTGCGACTAATATCTCTACATTAGGTGTTATCGGTAAAGAGTTGGGTCGTCGATCTCTAATTGCTTATCTTACTGGTGTGGGTGTTATCGCGTTAATCACAGGGTTTGTTGTTGATTTTTTAGTTGATAAATTAAGCATTGATGTACAAGCGCAAATTGCTCATAACCACAATATGGTGCCATCTATAATCTCTTGGGCAGCCTTGTTATTATTGCTTGGTGTCGTGATTAAGTTAAAATCTGACAAGCTATTTGGATTAACCACTCAAGCCAGCTAATACCATTTACTCAAACTAATAATCGATTTTTTAATTATGATAAAACACTCAGCAAATTTAGGCTTTCTCTGGCAAGAACATGATTTAATTGAAGGTATTCGAGCTGCAAAAAATGCTGGTTTTGATGCGGTAGAATGTCATTGGCCTTTTGAATTTTCAACGCAGTCAGTTATTGATGTACTTAATGAAACGAATTTGCATATGGTTGGTTTAAATACTCATCCGGGTGATAAAGATAAAGGTGAGTTTGGACTATGTGCGCATCACAAAAAAATTAAGGAAGCTCGACAAGCTATTGATCAGGCGCTTCAATATGCCGATGCGATCAATTGCCCAAATGTCCATATTATGGCTGGTAAGATTTCAGAGTCGATGGATTTTAATCATGCGATACAAACGTTTCAGAGTAATTTAATGTACGCCTCGATTAAAGCTGAACCCTTTGGTATTGATGTTTTAATCGAACCAATAAATCGCATTGACGTGCCTGATTATTTTATTGGTGATATGGATACCGCAGTGGGTTTCGTCAAAGATCTGAATTTACCGAATTTAAAAATTATGTTCGATTGTTTTCATGTTCAAAAAGTACACGGCGAAGTAAAACACTATCTTGAAGAATACTTAGATTTGATCGGACATATTCAAATTGCTTCATACCCTGATCGACATGAACCTGATGAAGGTGAAATTGATTATGCTGATTTATTTGTTTTTTTAGAAGAGCTTGGATATCAAGGATATATTGGTGCTGAGTATCATCCTAGAACCACCACAAGCGAAGGGTTAGCTTGGATGAATGAATTGATTTAGAGTAAATTTATTCAGAAGAATAATTAGTAGAAATATCGTGCAGAAAACAGGTAAAAAGGTGGGGAGTGTCATTTTCAACCCTCTTTTTTTGACTTTAAATCAATCAACCACAATACAAGCGCGATACTCATTAATAACACCTGCGCCAGCGTAAAGTTGAACAATAGAACACCTAATGAC
>JBALXO010000035.1:29082-33958 GCA_036960615.1 Cocleimonas sp.
AGAGGAATTACTACGCGCGCAATTGAAACATCAGCAACAAAATTTAGCCCTAAATTAATAAAGGCAATCACAAACATTAAGCATATCGACAAATGCATAATTTGCGTTGCTGAGTAACTATTTAATAAGCGATTGGATACTACTGAACCTAGTGTTATTCCAGCGACTATAGGGAAAAATAAGATATAAAAGCTGGTTGCGTCTAGTCCTAAAATGTCGAAAACAACGGTTGGTGCACCGGCAATAAAGACAAAAAAACTTGAAAAAGCGGCAGTAAAAACGAGTACTAGTCGGATGTAATGCGGATTTTTTAAGGTACGTATATAAACTTTAGTGACTTCTTTTATGCGAATCGATTTTTTGTTTTCTAAGTTTAACGATTCTCTAACAATAATTAAGGCATAGAGAAAAACCGCGCCACCATAAATTACCAGAAACCAAAAGATAGAACGCCAACCCCAAAAGTCATGTAAAAAACCACCGAGCACTGGGGCTATTACGGGTGAAATAGAAAATAACATCATCGCCAACGCCATAACTTTTTGCGCATCTTTTGTATCTAAAACATCCCGGACAATTGCACGTCCTGAGATTAAAGCGCCACCAATTGCTAGGCCTTGGAGGATTCTAAAGAGTAAAAATTGTTCAAAATTGGTGGCTATAGCGCAAGCCAACGACGTAATCACATAACCCCCAATCGACAGTAAAATAACAGGCTTGCGACCAATCGAATCGGTGAGTGCGCCCCAGACTAAGGTTGATGCGGCGAAAGCCATTATGTAAGCACCGAGCGTTTGTGTCATTAAAGCCCGAGATACAACAAAGTCTTGTTCCATACTTTCAAACGCAGTCAGATAAGTATCTATAGTGAATGGACCTATCATGGTTAATAGCGACACGAGTATCGCTAAATGCCATTTGGTCATTATTGGTGTGCTTGAAATAGCAGGCTTTGTCATTTTATTATTATCTGGAATTAGATTCTTTATGCATTTTTAACTAGCCGTTTGGACTCTATTTACAATGGTTTATTTTTGTAAACTAAGAGGATCATTAGGGTCAATCCCATCCATAAAGGGTTTAGATCGATCCATATTGGTTATCTGGTATACCAAGCCCATCCAATTTGCCAAGATTGCCGAAGCTGTATCTCGCCAGCTGTTGTCGATACGATCTAAAATTAGATGCTCAGGAAACTTTGGCGGTTCGGTGCCGTTGGTAATTGCTTCAATTAAACGATATTGATATTCATTGAATATTGCTTGAGTGTGCTTATCAAAATAATTCACAGGGAAGGGTGGATATTCAACACTTTCGCCGCGATTTAAAGCTAATGAAAATAAGCCCACTTCGCGTTTGTATTCCTTAAGCAAACTAACGCTATCGTATTCTGGGTGTCCCTGAAAATAAACAGTACGAAAACCATCAGGACTGACAGCCATTTGCACGCCAGCTTCAGCACTTTCTGCGAGAATTTGTAATCCAGCGGCTTCAAATTGAGTGTCATCAATTTGATTATAGCGTGAATGTGGAGCGTCAAAGCGTGTGTTAATACCTTTTACTAATGGGTGAAGTCTGTTTTTTACACGATGACTATAAACTCCCCAGCGTTTGTAACCTAGATTGTAGCGAGGTTGATTGTATTGCAACTCCAATGACGCGTGAGTCGCTAGGCAGGAGCAAAGAGTTGAAGTAACATTTTCATGAGCCCAATGAAACACTTCACTCAAAGGTTGCCAAAAAGGCTCTAGTGAAAGTTTTGGCTGTGTCACGTTGGCACCTGTAATGATTAACGCATCAATTCCACTTGCTTGAATTTCTTCAAAAGATAAATAGTACTTATCTATATGCTTTTGCGCATCTTCACCACGTTCAATGATAGGTAGGCTAAACAAATGCACATGAAATTGTGCAATAGGATTACTTTCCCCAATTAAACGAAAAAACTGGCGTTCAGTCGCTTCCATTGCGGCATCGGGCATCATATTTAAAATACCAATATGCAGTGCACGAATATCCTGTCTTGCTGCTTGTCCTGGGCGCAAGATGGTTTGACCTTCTTCTCGCAAGCGCTCAAAGGTGGGTAAATTATTGTGTGCGACTAATGGCATTAGCTTTGCTCATCCAGTGCTTTTTCGACTAGTTGTAAGAAGTCTGCTTCGGTTTTAATTTGATATAAATCTTCGGTCTTTATGGTGTAACCATATTTTTTGGCGATGTTCTCATAACGTGGGATACGATAATAAAATAAACGGGGAAATACCCAACGCACAAATTCATCAGGAACAATCATCGAGACATATTCAAGACTGTTTTCTTGCATATATATTTCGAGTTGTTCATCTAAATATTTAGCACGATAATACATCGGCTTTGGAGCAGCATTAGCGCGTTCAATCAAGCGTTTTTCATCTGCATCGTTGGCTTGAATGTAAAGAATAATGGTGTTTTCAGCGAGCATTTCTATAACGCTCTTATCATCGAACTCACATAAGCTTCCACCAGCATCATTCACGAAATGATTGAGTCCGTATATATCTTGAGCTTTTTGTATAAACTCAGGCACATCAAACATTGCCGCGTATTCGGCATCATAAAAAAGCTTTTGTCGGCGTTTGAATTCTTCTAAGGATAAACCACCCAATTCAGGGTCGCCTATTTTTCCTAGAAAAGTTGACATAATCGCAAGATTTTCAAAGGCGATATTGTTGGTAATATAAATAGAATCTGAACGCAGTAGTTCGCGTAAAAATGGAACTTGCATCGCCTGTTTTTTAATATTGTCTAGAATAGGTTCGTTCAAATAACGAGAACCTATACGGTAATCACCAGAGTAATGAAACCAGTCATTATTGCGTAATAAGTTCGACAAAAAGGTCTTGCCCACACCCGACATACCGAGCAGAGTGATAGCCTTATTTTTTTCTTCGCGAAATTCATTGGCGCTTAGTTTCAAGGTGCTGATCTCGTTGCTTGTATCTAAATTATTTTGTAAAAATTAAGATACGGATTTAAAAAACGTTTGATATAGTGCTGAAGTATAAACGAGTCTATTTATGATTAACATTCTTGTCGTTTTTGTGATTCATGTTTTTTTGATCAGTTGTTGAAGAGGCAAGCGACAAAATGAAATTCATCGATGTTTGTTCCGCGATTCTAATCGCTATGATTTGGGGTATGGGTTTTGTCGTAGCCAAAGCAGGTATGGATCATTTTTCTCCTATCCTTTTAATGGCTTTACGTTTCACACTCACGACTTTCTGTTTAATCTGGTTTTTCCGTCCACCTCTTAAGTTATTTAAAAGCCTATTTTGGGTTGCGCTAATCAGCGCAGCATTGCAATACAGCCTTACTTTTACTGGTGTTCAAGGGATTGATGCATCAACGTCTGCTTTACTGGTTCAATTAGAAGTTCCTTTCGGTTTGATCATGGCATGGTTATTTTTAGGAGAAAAAATATCTCTAAAACAGGGTGTCGGAATGCTTATTGCTTTTACAGGTGCAATTTTGATTGTAGGTGAACCAAAATTATCCAACGATTTAAAATCAGTTGTTCTAGTTATTAGCGGTGCATGTACTTGGGCGGTAGGTCAGGTGATGATAAAAAAACTCGGGAAAGTTGGGGGCTTTATGTTAATTAGTGGCATCGCCCTTATGGCTACGCCACAGCTATACATAGCTTCATTTTTATTGGAATCTAACCAAATAGAACAAATCAAAAGCGCACCTTTGGAAGCATGGCTAGCTGTCGCGTATCTAGGTTTGATTATGACCGCATTGGCCTATGCATTGTGGTATCGCCTACTTGGACTTTATCCGATTAATCAGGTGATGCCATTTCTCCTGTTGTTACCAGTAACATCAGTTGCAGGTGGGCTCTTCTTTTTAGATGAATCATTGACCCTGAAAATTGCTCTTGGTGGATTACTAGCGCTGATTGGTGTGGCTGTAATTACGATTCAACGATTGCCCAAAAGTGTTCAAAAATAGTGGGGTCTCCTTTTTAACGCTATTTTTTAGCAACAATACTCTCACGTCTAAAGATATACATTCCCGAAGCTACCAAAATAAGTGTTCCAATAACGGTTGTGAATGTGGGTATATCATCAAATAAATACCAACCCAATACAGCTGCTACTATTAGTTCTACATACTGAAAAGGCGCAAGAATTGAAGCATCTGCATATTTGAAAGCACTCGTAAGTACTAAATGTCCAATCGCAGCGATTAGACCTACAAGAATTAAAAATTTCCATTGCCAGCCTTCTGGCCATTGAAAGTTGAAAACAGGCAGATCTAGAGGTTGTAAACATATTATCGCTAATAACAAGATAATGGATCCGATAAGTCCTGACCAAAATTGCATGGTGATAGCAGGTACAGGTTCTCCTTCTCCGTTCTGATTTGAACGAGAGAGCTTGCGGGTATACATAAGATAAAATGAAAAACTCAATGCTGTACCCAAAGGTAATAGCGCATGAATACCAAATAGTGCTTGTCCAGGTTTAATAATCATCACCGCACCAATTAGTCCTACAGCCACAGCCGCAATTCTTCGCCAACCAACTGTTTCACCCAATATCCAAGGAGCAAGTAAAGTTACAATTAAGGGCATCACGAAAAACACGGCAAGCGCATCCACAATCGGCATTACTTGGATGGAGGTGAAAAATAATAAAGTTGCAATGGATAATCCCATCGCTCGTTTTATGTGCAATACCAGTTCAGTGCCACGAGGCAGATACAAGGTGCTCCACACAAAAGGTAACAAGAACAGCGTTTGAAAAGTAAATCGAGCTAATACAATTGAACTTGAACCAAGACTCTCGCCTAATGATTTAGCTGCAGCATCCATAAAAGGCAGGATCATACTGCC
>JBALXO010000036.1:0-1654 GCA_036960615.1 Cocleimonas sp.
CTTCGTGAAAATAAAAAACTTATCGGTACCAAAGAAGGTTGTGCTGAGGGTGACTGCGGCGCATGTACTGTAGTTATTGGCGAGCTGGTAGACGATAAGCCAGAACTAAAAACAGTCAATGCATGCATACAGTTTTTACCTACTCTGGATGGCAAAGCTTTATTCACCGTTGAGAATTTACGCCAAGAAGATGGCAGTCTGCACCCTGTGCAACAGTCGATGGTGGACCATAATGGTTCCCAGTGTGGCTTTTGCACACCAGGTTTTATTATGTCGCTGTGGAATGTTTATAACCAATACCAAGGCAATGACAACAAGCCAGACCAGGCTGAGATTAGAAGCGCTTTAACTGGGAATTTATGCCGTTGTACTGGCTACCGACCCATTTTAAAAGCAGCCCAAAAAATGTTCGATTTACCTGATGTCGAGTTTGATTCGGATAAATTAACAAAAGAGTTATCTGAAATTCAACGTGATGATGCTTTGGTGTATAACTATAAGAACAATAAATTTTTCGCGCCTAAAAATATCCCACAACTAGCAGATTTAAAAGCCCAACATCCCGACGCCACAATTTTAGCAGGTGGTACAGATGTCGGTTTATGGGTTAATAAGCAATTTAGAGAGCTAAACCCAATCATTTACATTGGTGAAGTTGCCGAGCTTAAAGAAATTATCATCAACGATGGTAAATTAAGAATCGGTGCTGGCGCATCCTTAAGCAATGCCTATAAAGCAATTTCACAACATTACCCAGAGATGGATGAGATGTGGGAGCGCTTTGCTTCAAGACCTATTCGTAATGTCGGTACTTTAGGCGGAAATGTGGCAAACGGCTCACCAATTGGTGACTCGATGCCAGCATTAATTTCACTAAGTGCTGAAGTTGTATTGCGAAGTGCGGAAGGCTCTCGAACAATGCTGCTAGAAGACCTTTATTTAGATTATATGAAGAAAGATATGCAGCCGGATGAAGTCGTTGAAGCAATCAATCTACCACTTCCAGTCGCCGGACGAACATTTCGTTGTTATAAATTATCTAAACGCTACGACTCAGATATCTCTGCTGTTTTTGCTGCGTTTTCAATCGTATTGAAAAATGACATCGTTGAGAACTGCTTGATAACTTATGGAGGCATGGCAGCAACTCCCAAAAGAGCTACGCTTTGTGAGCAGAGTTTAATCGGGAAAACTTGGAACGAGTCATCTGTTAAAAATGCTATGGACATAATGGAAAAAGACTATGCGCCGATGAGTGATGGTCGGGCAAGCGATGCTAATCGTATGCAATCTGCTGCTAATTTATTGTATCGCTTTTATTTAGAAACTCGTTCAGAGAACCCATTGTCTAATGAAAGTTTAAATGTATTTGCGAATGGTGCCTCTGTCAAAGGTATTCGTGTGAGAGTAGAAAGCGCATGAGCGGCATGAAGAACATCTCACCTTCTCACGAATCAGCCCATTTACATGTATCTGGTGAAGCAATTTATGTTGATGATATAGCAGAAGTCAGTGGTACTTTATTTGCAGCATTGGGTTTAAGCCAACGCCCTCACGCTAAAATTACCAACATGGATTTATCAGCGGTAGAAGCTGCAGCTGGTGTAGTCGCAGTGTTTACTGCAAAAGATATTAAAGGCGAAAACGATTGTGG
>JBALXO010000036.1:1754-13588 GCA_036960615.1 Cocleimonas sp.
TTATTAGTATTTTGTTCGACCCAACATCCGACCGAAATGCAGCACTTAGTTGCGCACGCTACCAATCGAGATTTCAATCAAATAGTAGTTGAAACACGTCGTATGGGTGGTGGTTTTGGCGGTAAAGAGTCTCAATCGGGTTTGTTTGCCTGCGTTGCTTCAATCTGTGCTGATCACTTGGATCGCCCAGTTAAGCTTCGCCTAGATAGAGATGATGATTTCTTAGCGACTGGGAAACGCCATTGCTGTTACTACGAATACGAAGTCGGCTACAACGATGATGGCCGTATCACAGCGGCAAAAGTCGAGATGGTTCTCCGCTCAGGATTTTCAACTGACTTATCACCTCCTGTTGCTACTCGTGCTATTTGCCATTTTGACAATGCCTACTACCTTAGTGATGTAGAAATACACGCTATGTGCGGCAAAACGAATACTCAGTCAAATACTGCATTCCGTGGTTTTGGTGGCCCTCAAGGCGCTATAGCCATTGAAAACATAATCGAGAATATCTCACGCAACTTGAATAAAGATTCACTAGATATACGTAAGGTAAATTTTTACGGCAAAGATGAGCGTAATATCACACCCTATGGACAAACAGTAGAAGACAATATAATCCATGAATTGGTGGATGAATTAGAACAAAGTAGTGATTACAGACGGCGTCGAGAAGCCATCAAAGCATTTAACCAAACCAGTCCTATCTTAAAAAAAGGACTTTCCTTAACGCCAGTAAAGTTTGGCATCTCATTTAATATGGTGCATTTCAATCAGGCAGGTGCTTTAGTTCATGTTTACACAGATGGCTCAATTTTAGTCAATCACGGTGGCACTGAGATGGGCCAAGGCTTAAACACCAAAGTTGCTCAAGTAGTTGCTAAAGTGCTTGGAGTAGAATTAGCTCGTGTACGCTCAACCCCTACCGATACCAGCAAGGTAGCAAATACATCAGCTACAGCAGCATCTTCTGGTACTGATCTCAACGGTAAAGCTGCTGAAGATGCCGCTAACAAAATCAAACAGCGTTTAGCTGAACATATTGCCAAAAAGTGGGGGGGTGTCATTTCAGATGTCGTATTTGAAAACGATACCATTCGATTAGGTGAGCAAAGTGTATCGTTCAATGAGTTAATCGTTGAAGCCTATCAAAACCGAATTCAACTATGGTCAGATGGCTTCTATAAAACACCCAAACTCCACTGGGATAGCAAAAAACTGCACGGAAGACCTTTTTACTACTTTGCCTATGGCGCGGCTGTTTCAGAAGTGATTATTGATACCTTAACGGGTGAAATGAAGTTACTTCGTGCGGATTTATTACATGATGTCGGAGATTCGATTAATACCGACATTGATATTGGACAAATTGAAGGAGCTTTTATTCAAGGCATGGGTTGGTTAACCAGCGAAGATCTCTGGTGGAATCCACAAGGCAAACTGACAACGCACGCACCCTCTACTTATAAAATCCCTGCGGTGAATGATTGCCCAGATGACTTACGCGTTAACTTATTTAAAAACGCTAATCACGAAGATACAATTCATCGTTCAAAAGCGGTGGGTGAACCTCCACTACTTTTAGGCTTCTCTACATTTTTTGCAATTAAAGATGCAGTTGCGAGCATTGTTGATTATAAAATAAACCCTCAACTCAATGCACCAGCCACACCAGAAAGCATTATGAATGCTATCTCCGGTTTAGAGCTAGATGCAGGCCAAAAACCATGAATTGGTTCACTGCCCTAGCGAATTTAAGCTCCGAGTCGCAAGGCCATGTATTGATGACTGTTTTAGATACTCGTGGTTCTAGCCCACGCGATGTCGGTACTAAGATGGTAGTCAGCAAAGAGGGAATTTTCGATACTATTGGTGGCGGTGCGCTTGAATATCAATGCATCGAGACTGCACGTGAACTTTTATCCAGAAATCAGCAAGTTCAACATACAGAAACTTTCAATCTCGGCAAAGACCTAAAGCAGTGTTGCGGCGGTGTAGTATCAGTTTTTTTTGAAGTGTTTCCAGCGAGTAATTTCACTCTCAATATTTTTGGCGCAGGGCATATCGGTCAAGCACTAACAAAGCTACTGGCAGATATTGATTGCACCGTGCATCTATTCGATTCGCGTAATGAGTTACTGAAACAAACATATTCTAAAAATATAAAAACACATCACTTAACTGAGCCAGAAATAGCAATTGAAGCTTGTTTAGCTAACAGCTATTTTTTAGTAATGACACACGATCACGCATTAGATCAACAATTGTGTGAAGCGATCTTAGCGCGCGGTGATTCAAACTATTGTGGAGTAATCGGATCACGCACCAAAGGCATCAAATTTAGACAGCGTTTGTTAAAAAAAGGTTTCTCACAAGAAGAGTTAGTGCAGTTGACTTGTCCTATGGGTTTAAGCGATTTGAAAACAAAAATACCAATGGAAATTGCTATTTCAGTTCTGGCTGAGTTACTCATACTTAGGGATAAGCAACAACAAGATAGCTCGATTAATGATACTGAAAGCGAAGATAACAATATTATCAGATTAGAGAATAGAGATTGATGATCGACCAAACACAACTATCCCAGCTAACTGCTCATCGAGGAGAGATACTTCACTTTTTAAGTAATCCTGTGAATGAGAAAGAGAATAGTTGGGAGTATCTTGAAGATGGTTTATTAGTCATTGAGAATGGTCATATAAAAGCATGTGCAGATGCCCAAAGCTTGCTCAAGACATTGCCCCAAAGCATTGAGATAAAACATCATAAAAACGCCTTAATCACCCCAGGTTTTGTTGATACGCACATTCATTACCCTCAATGTGAAATCATTGCCTCCTACGGCGAACAATTATTAGAGTGGCTTGAAACTTATACCTTTCCTACTGAATTGCAATTTGATGATCCTGAACACGCGACTGCAATCGCGCGTTTTTTCCTCGATCAACTATTATCCAATGGTACGACCACAGCATTAGTATTCGGTACAGTTCATCCGCAATCTGTCGATGCATTCTTTACAGAAGCTCAATCACGAAATTTACGAATGATTTGCGGCAAAGTTATGATGGATCGTCATGCGCCAAAAGATTTATTAGATACCCCAGAGTCTTCTTACACTGAAAGCCGTGATCTGATAGAAAAATGGCATAACAAAGATCGATTAAGTTATGCAGTAACTCCACGTTTTGCACCTACCAGCACCGAAGAGCAATTAGATGCAGCAGGACGTTTGCTAGAAGAATACCCCGATGTACATTTTCAAACACACTTGTCAGAAAACAAAAAAGAATGTGAATGGGTCAGTGAATTATTTCCTGAAAGAGAAAACTACCTAGATGTGTATGATCATCATGGACTACTGGGCAAGCGCTCATTATTCGCTCATGGTATTTATCTTGAAGATAGCGAATGGCAACGTTTAGCTGAAACAGATTCAGCCCTTTCATTTTGCCCTCGTTCCAATTTATTTATTGGTAGCGGCTTATTTAATATGCACAAAGCCGAAGAGTTTAAAGTTAAAGTAGGATTGGGAACAGATGTAGGCGGTGGCGATAGTTATTCGATCTTACAAACTATCAATGAAGCCTACAAAGTGCAACAACTTCAAGGCAATCGATTATCCGCATTTCAGTCATTATATTTAGCAACTTTGGGGGGCGCTAAGTCTCTCGACTTGCATGACAAGATCGGCAATTTTGAAACAGGAAAAGAAGCGGACTTTGTGGTGATGGATTATCACGCTACCGATTTAATAAAATTTAAAATAGAACAATGCACGTCGATTGAAGAACGACTATTCTCATTACTAATGCTTGGGGATGATCGTTGTATTAGAGAGACGTATATTTTGGGAGACAAATACAATTAAAAGCACACCCCCTACTTTTAAGCACTTTGTTGGAATCGTAAACGAATTAAGAATACTGGATTAACTATGACACAAGCATCAGAGTATTTAATAGAACTAACAGGCATGCGCAAAGCATTTCCCGGTGTTCTTGCCACAGACAATGTCGATCTCAAAATTAGACCTGGCGAAGTCCATGCCTTGCTGGGTGAAAACGGTGCGGGTAAATCAACACTAGTTAAAATGATTTATGGGATTCTAAAACCTGATGCTGGAGAAATACGTTTTAATGGCAAAGTGGTAAACATTAAGAATCCAGCTCATGCTAGAGAGTTGGGTGTAGCAATGGTGTTTCAGCATTTCTCATTGTTTGATTCCTTAACAGTTGTAGAGAACATTTCACTTGGCATGGATCAAAAAAGTGACATGAAAGCCTTGGCAGAAAAGATCTCTGATGTATCAGAACGCTACGGTTTACCACTCGATCCACACCGCCATGTTTACACGCTTTCTGTTGGTGAGCGCCAGCGCATTGAAATTATCCGCTGTCTATTGCAAGAACCAAAACTACTCATCATGGATGAGCCAACATCGGTACTCACTCCACAAGAAGTAGATAAATTATTCATCACCTTAAAACGCTTAGGCGAAGAAGGCTTATCGATTCTCTATATCAGTCACAAACTAGATGAGATTAAAGCCCTGTGTGATGACGCCACAATCTTAAGATTAGGCAAAAAGGTGGGGGGTGTCTCAGTCGCCGAAGAAAGTACGGGATCATTAGCAGCAATGATGATGGGCGAAGAACTCAAGGAATTTAAACAAGCAGCTAAAACAACCGTAGGTGATGTTCGATTAGAGGCAAAAAATCTCAATATGATTGCCTCCGATCCACTCGGTATATCTTTAAGAAATATCAATCTAGCTATACGAGCTGGAGAAGTAGTCGGAATTGCTGGTGTCGCGGGAAACGGTCAAGATGAATTATTAACAGCGCTTAACGGTGAACATCGAAACAATGACCCTGAAAGTATTTATATTGAAGGAAAAGCCAGTGCAAATTTAAACCCTAACCAACGTCGTGAACTTGGTATGGCAAGTGTTCCTGAAAAACGCTTAGGGCACGGAGCAATGCCAGATATGAATCTGATTGATAACGCATTCTTAACTGCGTATGACCGATTAGGATTCATTAAGTCTGGGCTAATTGATTATGCAAAAACGAGGGCATTCGCTAAAGAAGTGATCAGTGACTTCAATGTCAAAACACCTCGCGCTAACGTTCCTGCGGCGAGTCTTTCGGGGGGCAATCTACAAAAGTTTATTATTGGACGCGAATTTAAACAAAAACCTACAATTCTAGTCGTATCTCAACCCACTTGGGGGGTTGATGCAGGGGCAGCACAAACCATTCGTGAAGCAATTCGAGAAATGGCTTCGCAGGGAGCTGCCGTTTTAGTGATCTCCCAAGACTTAGATGAGTTAATGGAAATATCAGACCGAATGGGCGCTATTTGTGGAGGCGTGTTATCGAAGTTTTATCCTATCGAGGAAATCACGATCGAGAAAATGGGATTATTGATGGCGGGTGTAGAGCTAGAAGAAGGAGTTAAACATGTTGCCTAGACTAATCAAACGACAAACACCATCAGCATCAATGGTTTATTTATCCCCCGTCCTTGCACTTTTATTGACCTTGGCGGCAAGTATAGTCCTGTTCTTGATGATGGGTGTATCCCCAGCGTCTGCACTTCATGCCTTTTTTGTAGAGCCAATTTCATCAGGCTATGGTTTATCTGAACTAATGGTTAAAGCGACCCCATTGATAATAATTGGTGTTGCGCTTTCATTGGGCTTTCGTGCTGGAGTTTGGAATATCGGAGCAGAAGGACAATTGATTCTAGGTGGTATTTTTGGTGGTGCTACCGCTTTGTTTTTCTATGAGAAAACTGGCTTCTACATTATTCCATTGATTCTGATTATGGGCATAGTTGGTGGCATGCTCTGGGCGGGTATTGTGGCTTTCCTTAAAACCCGATTCAATGCAAATGAGATTTTGACCAGTTTAATGTTGAGCTATGTGGCTGCTTTATTATTAAACTTATTGATTCACGGCCCTCTAAAAGACCCTGATGGATTTAACTTTCCTGAATCTCGACTGTTCAGCGATTCAGCTCTTTTACCTATCTTATATGATGGCACTCGATTACATCTGGGTGCAGTAATTGCATTAATCGCAGTTGGCTTAGGTTGGATTTTATTATCTAGAACCTTATTGGGTTATCAAATAAAAGTGATCGGTGATGCCCCTGCTGCGGGTGAACACGCAGGTTTTAGTCCATCAAAAATCATTTGGATTACTCTTTTAATTAGTGGGGGAGCCGCCGGTTTAGCAGGTGCTATTGAAGTTTCTGGGCCCATAGGACAAGTTCTTCCTAATATTTCCCCGGGTTATGGTTTTGCTGCCATCATCGTCGCGTATGTAGGTCGTTTACATCCCTTTGGCGTCTTGTTATCAGGCTTGCTGTTGGCGCTTTCATATCTTGGTGGTGAAACGGCACAAATTAAACTTAATCTACCTGTTGCAGTAACAGGTGTTTTCCAAGGCTTGTTATTGTTCTTTTTATTAGCAAGTGATGTATTAATTCATTACAGACTGCAATTATCAAAGGAGGTGGTGTAATGGATATCCTAATTGCAGCAATACTGACGATTATAACCGCCGCAACACCATTACTATTTGCAGCCTTAGGCGAACTTGTCACAGAAAAATCAGGTGTTTTGAACCTTGGAGTCGAAGGCATGATGATCATGGGCGCTATTATCGGTTTCGTTACAGTGCATCATACTGGTAGTGCTAGTGTAGCAATAATAGCGAGTATGATTGCAGGTGCTTTCATAGCATCAATTTTCGGCATTCTAGTTTTAAAATTTCACGCAAGACAAGTACCCACAGGATTAGCGCTAACGATTTTTGGACTAGGTTTAAGCGCGTTAATTGGGCAAAGCATGATTGGTGTGGCATACACAGGAATTCCAAAACTTGCCATTCCTGGACTTGCTTCAATACCCGTCATTGGCAATATTTTATTTAACCAAGATGGCTTGGTCTATTTATCAATATTAATGGTTATTGTTGTGTATTGGTTTATGAATAAGAGCCGTGCTGGATTAATTCTTAGGGCCGTAGGTGACTCTCACGATGCCGCACACGCGATGGGTTATTCAGTCGTAAAAATACGCTTTATGGCAATACTTTTTGGTGGCGCGATGGCTGGTGTTGGTGGTGCTTATCTATCACTTGCGTATTCGCCATTATGGGTAGAAGGCATGACAGCGGGTAGAGGCTGGATAGCACTCGCTTTAGTGGTATTTGCTAGCTGGAAAGTAGGTCGTGTTTTACTCGGTGCCTATCTATTCGGCGGCATCACTATACTGCAATTACATGCTCAGGCATTAGGTATAGGCATTCCATCACAAGTGATGTCAATGTTACCTTACTTAGCAACTATTCTTGTTCTTGTATTTATCTCTCGAGACAAAACAAAAATTAAATTGAATTCGCCTGCAAGTTTAGGCAAGCCTTTTCATGAAAGTCGATGAAATCTACTTATATTCAAGATAATTAAAAACAGACTTATTTTTAGTAAACAACCCCCGGAGGAAAAAATGATTAAAAAAATAATATCATCAGTAGCAATAGCTACATGCCTAACAGCAGCTGGAATCGCCAGTGCTGAAACGAAAGTAGGATTTGTCTACGTCGGTCCAATTGGTGACCATGGCTGGTCTTACCAGCACAATCAGTCTCGGCTAGCATTAGAAAAAGCGTTAGATGTTAAAACGAGTTATGTTGAAAGCGTACCAGAAGGCGCTGATGCACAACGTGTCATTCGTCAACTAGCCGCTGATGGAAATGAGGTTATTTTTACGACTTCATTTGGTTATATGAACCCAACATTAAAAGTTGCGAAGAGATTCCCGAAAGTAAAATTTGAGCATGCAACAGGCTATAAACGTTCAAAAAACCTAAGTACATATTCTGCACGTTTCTATGAAGGCCGCGCGGTTTTAGGTGCGATTGCTGGGAAGATGACCAAAACCAATACCATCGGTTATATTGCTTCTTTCCCGATCCCAGAAGTTATTCGTGGTATCAATGCAATGACTTTGGCTGCACGTAAAGTAAACCCTGATGTGAAAGTGAAAGTTGTTTGGGTAAACACTTGGTTTGATCCAGGTAAAGAAGGCGATGCAGCAAAAGCATTGATTGACCAAGGTGCGGACGTTATTACTCAACACACTGATTCACCTGCACCATTACAAGTTGCTGAGAAACGTGGCGTTTATGGTTTCGGACAGGCTTCTAACATGAAGTCTTTTGCTCCTAAAGCACAGTTGACTGCAATCGTTAATAACTGGGACAAGTATTATATTGATCGTGTGAAAGCGGCTCAAGATGGATCTTGGGCTTCGATTGACACTTGGGCTGGGATAAAAGATGGCATGGTTACATTGGCTCCTTATGGTGATGCTGTTCCACAAGATGTTCGCGATTACGCAGATTCAGTTAAAGCTTCGATCGTTGATGGTAGTTTCCATCCATTCCAAGGCCCTATCAAAAATCAGAAGGGTGAAGTAGTTACAAAAGAAGGTGAAACGATTGGTGATGGTGAACTTGCTAAAATGGGTTGGTATGTTGAAGGTGTAGACGGAAAAATCCCTAAATAATTGCACTGAGAGTTCATCTTTGACTCCAACTCTAAACACTGAGCATATTTATTTTTAGTTTGAAACGGTGGTTATTTTTAACCGCCGTTTTTATAAGCTCTCATTGGAGATCTATCATTAGAAAGATATAGAAACTTTCTAAAAACCTTTTACAAGACACCCCCTACCTTTTTAGCGTTTTAGCTAGATTTCACCCTTAAAAAATTGATATTGAGCTTCCATAACTAGTCATGTCTATAGTGCCTTATTTGACTACTATTACTACTCTTTAAATTATTTCTCAAAATCTAATTCAAATTAATTTGAATACAGTTACAAGTTTGGGAAAGTCCTTTCATAAAATTCACCAAGACCTTGTTAGTATCCAGCCTTTCATTTTTAAAGTATTATCCCGCGCAGTGTCCTCACACTCATCCAACAAATTAACTAGGAGTTAAAATGAAATTTAGGATTGCACTAGCAGCAATATTTACTGCTGTAGCACTAACAGCTTGTGATAAAGCTGAAGAAGTATCAAAAAACGCGGCTGAAAAAACTACAGCTGCAGTAACAGAAACCGCATCAACAGTTGCTGATAAAGCTGCACAAATAGCTGAAGAAGCTAAGAATGCCGCTGCCGCTAAAGCCACTGAGATGGCCGAAGCTGCAAAAAAAGCTAAAGACGAAGCTGCTGCAAAAATGGCTAGAGCCGCCGAAGATGCCAAGGCTGCTGCCAGTGCAAAAGCTGCTGAAATAGCAAAGGCTGCTGAGGAAGCTAAAAATGCCGCTGCTGCTAAAGCCGCTGAGATGGCTGAAGCTGCAAAAAAAATTAAAGACGAAGCTGCTGCAAAAATGACTAAAGCCGCCGAAGATGCCAAGGCTGCCGCCGCTGCTAAAGCCACAGAAATGGCTGAAGCTGCAAAACAAACTGCAGAAAAAGCAAAGATTGCTGCAACCACTGGCGCATTGGCATTAACTACTGCTGTTGGTGAAGCAAAAGATTCAACGATGGCTAAGGTTACAGAAGTTGTAACAGAAACTGCTGCCAAAGCAGGTATGTCTGAAAAGACCAAAGTAGGTTTTGTTTATGTTGGCCCGATTGGTGATCATGGCTGGTCATATCAGCATGATCAATCTCGTCTTAGCCTTGAAAAAGAGTTAGGTGTTAAAACAGCTTATGTAGAAAGTGTGCCAGAAGGAGCAGATGCTGAACGCGTTATTCGTCAATTAGCTGCAGACGGTAATGAAGTTATTTTTACAACTTCATTTGGTTATATGAATCCAACGATTAAAGTTGCAAAAAAATTCCCAAACATTAAGTTTGAACATGCAACAGGTTACAAGCGTTCAGATAATACTAGTACTTACTCTGCACGTTTTTATGAAGGCCGTGCCGTACTAGGGGCAATTGCAGGCAAAATGACCAAAACTAATACTATCGGTTATATTGCATCTTTTCCTATTCCAGAAGTTATTCGCGGTATCAATGCGATGACTTTGGCAGCACGTAAAGTTAACCCTGACGTAAAAGTTAAAGTTGTTTGGGTAAACACGTGGTTTGATCCAGGTAAAGAAGGCGATGCAGCTAAAGCGTTAATAGACCAAGGCGCTGACATTATCACTCAGCATACCGATTCTCCTGCACCATTACAGGTTGCTGAAAAACGTGGTGTTTATGGTTTTGGACAAGCATCTAACATGAAGGCATTTGCTCCTAAAGCACAATTAACAGCAATCGTTAATAACTGGGATCAATACTACATAAACCGAGTGAAAGCGGCTCAGAATGGTTCTTGGACATCAACTGACACTTGGGATGGCATAAAAGCAGGGATGGTTACAATGGCACCATACGGTGATGCTGTACCACAAGATGTTCGTGACTATGCTGACTCTGTAAAAGCTTCAATTGTTGATGGCAGCTTCCACCCATTCCAGGGACCAATCAAAAACCAAGCTGGTGAAGTTATGGTTAAAGAAGGCGAGAGCTTAGGTGATGGTGATCTTGCTAAAATGGGTTGGTATGTGGAAGGCGTTGACGGAACAATCCCTAAATAATTGTACTGAGAGTCCATCTTTGACTCCAACTCTGCGTTGCTTCAGTGCTCAAATGATAGCGTATTGATATACGCTATCATTTTGCGCGTTGAGGCGCCTTGATTTGAAGTCAAATCTGAATACTCAGAACAATTATTATTAGTTTGAACGGCGATTATTTTGATCGCCGTTTTTGTATATATGAAATAGATAAATAGTAGAAATCTTATGAAATCATTTATTGCTGGCTTACCTAAAGCGGAACTCCATTTGCATATTGAGGGGACTTTTGAACCTGAATTGATGTTTGAACTCGCAGCACGAAATAACATTACTTTACCGTATGAGTCTGTTGAGGCTTTACACAAAGCATATGACTTTAGTCGCTTGCAGGATTTCTTAGATATTTATTACCAAGGCATGAATGTATTGCGTACCGAGCAAGATTTTTATGATCTAACTTGGGCATATCTTGAAAAAGTAAACGCTCAGAATGTACGTCATGTCGAAATATTCTTTGATCCGCAAGGACATGTGGATCGCGGCATCGCATTTGAAACAGCTTTAAATGGAATTCACTCAGCACTCAGCACAGCCCAGAAAGAGTTCAGGATTAGTTTTGGCATCATCATGTGTTTTCTTCGTCATTTGGATGAATCTGATGCATTTAAAACACTGGAATTAGCATTACCTCATAAAGATAAAATTATTGGTGTGGGTCTTGATTCATCTGAAATGGGTCATCCACCGTCCAAGTTTGAAGGCGTTTTTGCTAAAGCACGCGAAGCAGGTTTTCATATCGTTGCGCACGCAGGTGAAGAAGGCCCACCAGAATATATATATGAAGCGCTGGATTTATTGAAAGTAGATCGTATAGATCACGGCAATACTTCTATGCAAGACCCTGAGTTACTCAAGCGTTTAGCTAAAGAACAAATAGCACTAACCATTTGCCCTCTTTCAAACACAAAATTATGCGTTGTTGATGATATGAAAAACCATCCACTTCCAGGTATGTTAGAAGCTGGTTTAAACATAACTATCAATTCTGATGATCCTGCTTACTTCGGCGGTTACCTTAATGAGAATTACGAAGCGATAAGTCCAATAATTAATAATGATAAAGGTGTATTGAGTCAGTTAGCTAAGAACAGTTTTAAAGCTGCGTTTATTTCGGCATCAGAGAAAGCTAGATTGATTGCTGAGGTTGATAGTTACATAAACGACGATATTTAAG
>JBALXO010000036.1:13688-22792 GCA_036960615.1 Cocleimonas sp.
GTTAAAGCACCATCCTCAGTCCATTGTTCGAACGACCCGGCATCACCTAAAGTAGATTGATAGTTAGCTTTCTTAAAATGCTTCATAGTGTGATCAGTCCCTAAGAAATTCCCACCAGGCTCTGTTTCTAAATAGGCTTCTCGACCAAAGGATTCTTTATCGACAGAAATACCACCCGCCAATTTCAACATCATTCCACAATGATCTAAATCCATTACAAATTTTTCATAGCCCATGCTTAAACCGCCTTCTAACCAACCTGCAGCGTGATAAATCATATTTGCACCCGC
Source organism: Cocleimonas sp. (assembly GCA_036960615.1). Classification (GTDB taxonomy): domain Bacteria; phylum Pseudomonadota; class Gammaproteobacteria; order Thiotrichales; family Thiotrichaceae; genus Cocleimonas. Next base: position 13,979 of record JBALXO010000036.1, read on the forward strand.
TAAAATATCGGACATCATTCCTGTTGAAGCTTCTTGCGCAGCTTGTGCATCAGCAGAGTTCGAAGCGGTTAATTGCCCTCCTCCACTTCTTACTGGTACGCCTAAGCGCTGACCTAACTGAGTAAATGCCATGTGAGAAAGATTTGATTCAGGACTACCAAACGATAAAGAGCCCGTTTGCAGATTCATCGTGGTGTTGAAATTCCCATAAACTACGGGGGTACCTTTTCGTACTAACTGGCTCAATGCAATTCCCACCATTGCCTCAGCATGTGTTTGAGCCAGTACTGCCGCTTGGGTAACAGGAGACATTGCTCCTGCAAAAATAGCAGGGGAAACTGCCACACTCTGATTAGCCTCTGCATAAACACGCAAAGCTCCCGACATTGTATGGTCGTAAACCAATGGTGAATTTACATTTATGTTTCCTTGAATTACGCAATGTTTTTCTAAGTATTCAACACCAAATACTATCTTTGCCATTTCGATAGAGTCTCGCGCACGCTCTGGCGAAGTTACTCCACCCATAAACGGCTTTGTCGAATAACGTAAATGCGCATAAACCATATCGAGATGACGTTTGTTTACAGGGATATCAACGGGTTCGACTATCGTGCCACTACCGTGATGTAACACAGGTGATTGATAAGTGAGTTTGACGAAATTTTGAAAATCTTCCAAGGTGGCGTAACGACGACCCTTATCTAAATCAGTCACGAAGGGTGAGCCATAACCTGGCATCATCACAATATGATCACCACCCAAAATAATTGAATGTTCTGGTATCCGACTCTCCATACGAAAACTTGATGGAGCAGTACTACACAATTCTGTTACGTGACCCGCATCAAAACGAATCCTTTCCCCTTGAACATCAGCCCCTGCTTCACGAAATAAACGCAACGCCTCTTCATCTCCACGAAACTCTATACCCACCTCTTTGAGAATCCAGTCTGCTTGCTCTTCGATGGACTCTAAAGCTTCTGAATTCAGTAAAGGGTAACGAGGAATATTCCGTTTGAATATTGAAGATGTTAAAGGCGCTGATGCGTTGCGTTGTTGCATGCGAGCTGCGCGCCCTCTGCGACTAGCTCTTCTTCCTGAGGAAGGTTTTTGAGTATCAGATGTAGACTGAGTCATTTATTTAATAGCCAGCAAAAACCACATGGTTTAGTTTATTTATACAAGTTGGTTAGATTCGACTATATTTAATGAATCAATCAATCAAAGCAAACTAGTATATTTATACCAGTAGTTTAATTATTTTAAACACTCTTTATAAAGATAGAACAACCAAAAATGCGATTTAGAAATTTTGATAATTTAAGAGTGTTTAATTTAGTCGCTCGACACATGAGCTTTAGTCAAGCAGCGAATGAACTATGCCTAACAAAAGGTGCTGTCAGCCACCAAATTAAACGCTTAGAAGAAGAGTTAGGTTTTACTGTATTTATTCGGAAACCTGGGCATTTGTCTCTCACTGAAAAAGGCCGAAGACTTTGGCATACTTCTACGGCATCTTTAAAATCGATTGAAAAAGAAATCACCTTACTTCGTGAAGATGACAGTACGCGCATCACTATCGGCACGCCGACTTACTTCGCTTCACGTTGGCTGTCATCGCGTCTAATGACTTTCATTAAAGATCATCCACATAACAGCTTACGCATTCATCCTATGATTGATATGTTTAAGCTTCGGGCTGACAATATTGATATGGCTATTCGTTGGGGCAATGGTGATTGGAATGATCTCCAATCTGAATTACTATTCCTTTCTCCTGCTTTCGTCACCGTTGGAAAAGAAATAGTAGATCAATTTGATCAGCATGGTTTAGTAAAAACGATGCAGAAACAACGACTCTTGCATGATCATGAAGACAGTCTAGTTTGGCAAGAATGGTTTGAGTTAGCTGGCCTACCTTATCAGGAACAACATGATAAATTAGTTATACCCGACCCAAATGTTCGTGTTCAAGCAGTGATCGATGGTCAAGGGATTTCCTTAAACGATCAATTAATCAATACTGAAATCCGAAATAAAACTATCTTCAAAATATCAAATGTGAGCTTGAACAACTATGGTTACTTTTTAGTTTATCCACCAGAGGCGCTCGAAAACCCTGCGCTTGATGACTTTCGTCGTTGGATCATTAGAGAGGCGAAATAAATATCAGCTTGAATAAATGAAGAATAGGTAAAAATGTGGGGAGTGTCTTTTTAAGTATATTAAAAGACATACCCCACCTTTTTATCACTTTTCCTAGGATTATTCTTGAATCGGCATAAGAAAAGCCAATACAACACCTGCTACTGCACCACTAAAATGCCCTGCCCAACTCACGCCTTCCCGGAAACTCGCTAAGCCAAAAATCATACCTCCGTATAACAGTAAGGTAATTCCAGCAATCACAATGGTTCGTGTGGTTCTTTGGCGAATAGCCGTGGTAATTAGATAAGTCCAATAAGCAAATACCAATCCTGATGCGCCAACTACTACCGCTGAACTTAATAACCATGTGAGTAAGCCGCTAAGACCGATTAATGCCGCTGTAGAAGTCAAAAATAAGCTACGCCCATGAGTGCGTATCAAAACACCTAAAGCGAACAAAGGAAATATATTACTAAACAGATGCCCGAATCCTCCATGCAAAAATGGAGAGAGCGGAATCCCAAACAAACCGATGAATGATCGGGGATGGATCCCAAAACGATTAAAATCTATAGGAATTATAAAGTCTAATAGATAGGCACCAATAACGATTCCAACTAGCCACAATGGCTCAGCAATAAATTGCTTTAAATTATTTATCATTATCCGATTATAGACACTGAGAGATATTTAGAGGTAGAAGTGAATAATAAAAGACAGTTCTATTGTGCTTGTCGAACACACCCACCTTTACTTTAAATGCTTTCTACATCAATAGAATATTAATTCTTTACAGTTTTAATAGATTCTAGCTTTTGATAACTTTTGATTACTGTTGTAATCACTTCGCCTTTTTCTGTATGTTTAATTTTCACAGGTAAGTAATCAATTTTTTTCGCTAACCAAAAAACAGTTTCTCGCTTTTTTCCTTTACGAATAACTTTTACCTTGGTTGCACTAAAAACGCCTGCAGGTGTTTTTATTTGTTCAACTCCCAATTTTTGAAAGTTATATTTTTTTATTTTACCGCGTTCAACCACGTTGTATTGTAAGCGTGATTTATTTTGTGCGATGTCTCTCGCCAAGACCAATTCCAAAGAAGCTCGATCTTGTGCGCCATGAGGCATTATGAGCTTATAAGGCGTATTTTTGTAGCTACCCACCGCATTTCTGCCTGTAAATTCTACTTTGTCAATACGTGATTTTTTTCGTCTAGATTGGTTAAATAAATAATTTTTAGGAATCACTTCTAAACCAGAAAGCTGACCATTAGTATTTTCAGTGATTTTAATACCCGTTAACAAAGCCGCCAAACCCGTTGCTTTGGTATATTTTTCATATTGGTAGTTGTTGCCCGAATACTTTAAAGACGCATGCAAATTACCTAAGGTCATACCACCACGAGCCACAGAATAATTGGCCTTAAACGCATCAGGCAAAGCAGTAGGCTGAGCAGTCGCTTTTTGTGAGGTAATGCTTAAAGCAATCATTGTCAGAATAACAAAAGCTATTTTTAGCAAATGATTTAAGCTCAATTTTGATGTCATGGTTTAGCTCTTAAGTTATGTTATAAGTGTAAATTGAGACTAACACACGAATCAAAAGTTCATTAACCTGTTTCACCTTGATAATCGGCAACACCTAAATTGTCGTCCACACCTATTAATTTAGGTCGATTAACTTTAGCTAGCTTGAGTACATCATCAGAATTTTTATTCTTTAGAATATAGTCTCTCACTACATCCCACATTAAACGCCCGTCAGGAGTACGATTAACCGTTGCCCAGCCAGCGAGTTTATAGCTTTTATCTGCTTCAATTTTTTCGCCATTATCAAGACGTGCATCAGTAATGCGTTCGTAGATTTTCTTAGTAGGATCAATGGTGTAATCCAAGCCACCAACACGTACCATATCACCACCTGATTGTAGGTAAGGATCAGGATCGAATAAGTTATCAGCGATTTGTTCTAGTGTTTCGAGCAGGTCTTTACCTTTAATTTCGCTAGTATAAGTTTCGGCGTAAGTCATTGAACATTGATTCATCACATCTTCCATCGTTATCCAATCGCCTTTAAGGGTTGAAGTGCCCCAGCGAACGCCAGCAGAGAATGAAATATCGGCTTTATATTCATGACGTAATGCGTTGCATAACACTTGGTCCCAAGTGCCCATAAAGTTACCACGGCGATATAGCGTTCGATCTGCTATCGCAAGTTTTTCGGTGAGAATATCATCGTAACTTTTACCCAAACGATCTTTATTAACTTTGAAATTTTCATTACGTGCTTCGACAATATTCTCGTCGTATTTTTTACTACGCATTTGTGAAAGATAGGCTTCCATCTCGCTATCTGCTTTAAGCCAATTACTGAATACTGGCTTCATTGAGTAATACAGGTTCTTTTTACCATCTGTAAAGTCGAAGTCCATGACGCCGACAAACTTTCCGTTAGAACCAGCATTAGTAACAAGACAAGTACTTCCATCTTTACTTTTCACTTCAATGGGTCGTGGAATTCCATCGTGAGTATGACCACCGAAAACGGCATCAATACCGGGGACGTTTTCAGCCATTTTAATATCTACATCCATACCGTTATGCGAAAGCATCACGACTGCATCTGGTTTTTCTTCAGCATGAATGGTCTTAACCAAGTCTGCCATATCATCTTCTCTTAAACCGAATGACCAATCAGGGAAAAACTCAGGAGGATTAGCGTTGGCAGTTCGTGGGAAAGCCTGCCCAACAACCGCAATTCGCTTACCTGCTATTTTTTTCATTACATAAGGTTGGAATGCATAGCCTATATCTTCATCAAATAGACCACGACCATCATTATTTTCAACTAATTCAGCGTAAGCATCATCCATTAACGAATCTTCTTTGACGCGTACGTTTTGGCCGATAAAGTCGCCTTTAAATAGGGCTATATTACTCAACACTTCTGCTTCGTTATAAGTAAATTCCCAGTGCCCAATCATCGCATCTACACCGAGAATATTTGATGCTTCGACCATATCGACACCACGCGTCCAAAGAGATGTTCCAGACCCTTGCCAAAGATCGCCGCCGTCTAAAGTAATTGTATTTTCAATACCACCTGCGTCTTTTCGCAACATATCAAGCAGAGTTTTAACATGCGAGAAGCCGCCCATCTTGCCGTATTTTTTTGCAGCGTTATAAAAGTCTAGGTAAGTGTAAGCGTAAGCTTCAGGGCCATCTAATGGCAGCTCCATTTTATCTAATAAGCTTTTACCCACTAAATGAGGAGGCCTTCCAAATGCGTCTCCAACACCAAGATTCACATTAGGTTCACGGAAATAAACTGGCAATAATTGCCCATGAACATCTGTGGTATGAAGAATTCGTGCCTGCCCTTTTTTAGGGACTGAATAATAGTCTTCAGGCATGCTTGCTACTTTGCTTGAATCTGCATTTACTTTATTCAGCAACCACGGCATTGCACCTGCAGCTGAACCAATAGCAATAAGTTTCAAAAAGGTACGCTTATCCATTGCTGGCATTGATCTCTCCTAAAAGCATTTTAATTGATATGGTAATATTTCGAGTATACCTATTTCTCTAAAGTACACTCTATCTCTAAATGATTAATCTCCATCCAAAAAGAATGTTTCAATTCTTATTGTTAATAATGAGTTGTGCCTTTTCGTTTCAATTGCATGCAGATATTGTCAAACCTGCCCTGATTGAAATTAATGTTAATGAGCTAGGCCAGATTGATATTGAAGCCCGCGTCAGTATTGAAGCGTTGTTGACTGGTATTAACAGTAAATACAAAAACACCAAAGATGCACCCAATGCGGCTGAATACGATGTCTTAAGAAAAATGCAGATTGAGGAATTGGCTAAAGAATTTTCAACTTTTCAGCAACGGTTTTTAGATCAAGTTAGTTTGAAGGCTCACATTTCAAACGATCATGCTGGAGAAGATTTATTCTTAACAATTTCTGAGATCAAAATACCCGAACCCGGCTACACCAAAGTCCCTAGAATCAGCTTGATAAAACTCAAAAGCAAGGTTGAATTGAATCAAACAGCTCTCACTTGGTATTACCCAATGACCTTTGGCGATAACGCTGTTCGATTACGTCAAGTGGATGATGTGGCAAAAAAATACCATTGGTCCGAATGGCAATGGCTACGCAAAGACGAAACCAGCAAAGCGTTTTCATTAACAGAAATTGTCGCCAAACGTCCTTTGTATCAAACGATCAGTAATTATATTGCTTTAGGCTTTCAGCATATTTTACCCAAAGGTTTAGACCATATTTTATTTATCTTAGGGTTATTCTTTTTCTCTTTAGCGTTGAAGCCATTATTCTGGCAGATTACGATGTTTACTGTGGCGCACACCATTACATTAGGTATGTCGATGAATGGCATTATCAGTTTACCCGCTAGTATTGTTGAACCTTTGATAGCACTTTCAATTGTTTATATTGGTATTGAGAATGTAGTTTCTAAACGATTGAAGAACAGTCGCTTGTTGTTGGTATTCTTATTTGGCCTTTTACATGGATTAGGTTTTGCGAGTGTTTTAGCTGATTTCGGCTTACCCAATAATGACTTTGTTACCGCACTCATCAGTTTTAATATAGGTGTCGAGTTAGGACAACTTGTCATTATTCTTGGAGCATTTATATTAGTTGGATTGTGGTTTAAAAATAAAAACTGGTATCGAGCATCCATAAGTTCGCCAGCATCGTTATTGATTGCAACTATTGGCATTTATTGGTTTATTCAGAGATTGGACTTGAATTTTTAATTTCAGACTCGATAATCGATGCATGCAACGAAGCACATTGAAGAATGTGCTAACGTATCAACAAATTTAACGGAGAAAAATAACGTGAGTATTCTAAAACTGAGTGATGATTCATTCGAACAAGATGTATTAAAAAGCAGCGCGCCTGTATTAGTCGATTATTGGGCTGAATGGTGCGGGCCTTGTAAATCAATAGCGCCAATTCTCGAAGAGATCGCTTCTGAATACGAAGGTAAAGTGACTGTTGGTAAATTAAATATCGACGACAATGCAGGAACACCACCTAAATATGGTATTCGTGGCATTCCAACACTAATGCTATTTAAAGACGGCGAAGTAGTCGACACTAAAGTTGGCGCTTTAAATAAGTCTCAACTCACAGCATTTTTAGACCAAAACATCTAAATTAAATATTTTGGGGCTATTAAGCTTCGAATATATTGATAGTCCAGCTTATCTGCAAAAGCTGGACTATTTTCATATCACGTGATACCTTTCTTTTCAGTTGTTCGCAACTAACTCCAAGTTTGCCGTTTCAGGCTAATATTTACAAATCAAAAATTTAACTCTTTAGAAAATTCTTACTCTTCAAATCTTCTATTAATTAAATTCCTAAATGTGAATTCACTTTGGTAAACATTCCAAAAATTCTTATATTTGAAGAAAAAATCATATACCTGTAATTATCCTACATTCTGAAACACTCACGACTTATTTCCAATACACATAAAAGTACTCAATAAAAACTATGAATCTGACTGAACTAAAACAAAAAACTCCTCCTGAAATATTAGCAATAGCTAAAGAAAAAGGCGTCGACGGCATGTCACGCGCACGCAAACAAGACGTTATCTTCGGTATCTTAAAAGCAGTTGCTAAAGAAGGCGATGACATTTATGGAGACGGTGTTTTAGAAATACTACAAGATGGTTTCGGCTTCTTACGTTCACATGATAGTAACTATGTTGCTGGCGCTGATGATATTTATGTATCACCAAGCCAAATCAGACGTTTTGGTTTAAGAACTGGCGATACAGTCGCTGGTAAAATACGCACTCCAAAAGATAATGAGCGTTATTTTGCACTATTGAAAGTTGATACGATCAACACTGAGCCGCCAGAAAATGCGCGCAACAAAATCCTATTTGAAAACCTGACTCCAATCCATCCTGATGAACGCATGCGTATGGAAATTGGTAACGGTAGTACAGAAGACATTACACCACGTGTTATCGATATCGTTTCACCTGTAGGTAAAGGCCAACGTGCTTTAATTATCGCACCGCCAAAAGCGGGTAAAACGATGATGCTACAAAATATCGCACAGAGTATCGCCACCAATCAACCCGACGCACATTTAATTGTGCTATTAATTGATGAGCGCCCTGAGGAAGTAACTGAAATGTCACGTATGGTTCGTGGCGAAGTAGTATCTTCAACCTTTGATGAACCAGCAACACGCCATGTGCAAGTTGCGGAAATGGTTATCGAAAAAGCTAAACGTTTAGTTGAGCATAAAAAAGACGTTATTATTCTGTTAGATTCGATAACTCGTCTAGCGCGCGCATACAACACCGTTGTTCCTTCATCGGGCAAGGTATTAACGGGTGGTGTAGATGCGAATGCACTACATCGTCCAAAGCGTTTCTTTGGTGCGGCACGTAATATTGAAGAGGGCGGAAGCTTAACTATTATAGCTACAGCCTTGGTTGATACAGGTTCTAAAATGGACGAAGTTATCTATGAAGAATTTAAAGGTACTGGTAACTCTGAATTACATCTTGATCGTAAGATTTCTGAAAAGCGTGTTTATCCTGCAATTAACGTAAATCGTTCTGGTACTCGTCGCGAAGAATTACTGGTTGGTGAAGATGA
>JBALXO010000036.1:22892-33631 GCA_036960615.1 Cocleimonas sp.
AATTTAGTTAATTTAGCCTCATAATTACCGTTGTAATATGGGGCTTTTTTTTGCAAGCATTGGTTTTTTTTATGGAATTAACTACAATGCCACACAAGATATAATTATGAGGTACGCAAATGTCAGCCGAATTAGAATTACGATGGTTAAAAACCGATAAGGTGCGTGGCGCTTCCAAGCGTTTTGCAGAATTTTGCAAAGAAGACGTTAGAATGCAAGCCGAGTTGGATAATTTTGATATCGAAAAATATCAAGATGCGATCAAAATAGTTCTAGGAAAATTGAGTGATTCAAGTTCAGTTGAGGAGTTATTCAATGCTGATTAAATCATTAAATGCTATAAATTTCCGTAAATTCACCAAGCTCATTATTAATGACATTCCTGAGTCAGGCGTTATTACCGTTGCCGGATCAAATGAATCTGGTAAAACGAGTATCGGCGAAGCGATCTGTTTTGCACTTTTCGGGCGTACTTTTTTTCAAGATGAAAAAAGCTTATTCAAATTAGTCTGTTGGGGAACTGACCTAGCTGAAGTAACACTAACTTTTAAAACAGGCCAAGGAGAGATCTACTCACTTTGGCGTAGCGTTAATCGTAAAGGTGAGATTGATGTAAGACTAAGTCAGTTCGAAGAAAATACTGACATCAAAGAAGATGAATCTGCCTTAACAGATAAAGAAACAGTCGATGATGCTGTATCAAAACTCTTAGGGTTTGACTTCGATGCCTTTTCTAATTCTTTCTATCTGGCGCAACGTGAATTAACTTCTCCAGATCCTCAAAGCTATTCTATTAAGCAAATGGCTGGAATTGCGGCCTATTCAAAGATTACTGACGATTTAGAGCTTTCTAATCAAAGAAATAACGAAACAATCGGAGAGTTACAGCCTCAAGTTGATTCAAACCGAGAAAAACTCGATGAAATAAACCTTGATGAAACATGGTTGCCCGAGTTGATTGATGCCGAGGAAACCCTTGGCTCTGAACAAAAAGGTCGCGAACAACTGCTAGGAAAATTAAATGATGATGATCAGCTCTATGTTAATAATTTCACGAGCTTTAATAGCGCAAGAAAATCTTCTGGACTATTTGGGGTTTTAGGAAAATTATCATTTATTAGTACTATCGTATTAGGCTTGATGTGGGTAGTGAATACTTTTTATCCTGAAGTTTTAATAGAGTTTTTATTAAATAATTTTAGTGATTCAATATTATCGTCTTTCTCAATATTTGCTGAAAAATGGCTACTTCCTGCAGTAATAGTCTCAATAGTTATCGCTTTGTTAAGTTGGGTTCTGCGTAAAAAAGCAAAAACAAAAATGGTATCACTTAATGAAGAAGTTAAAGACTTTTCTGGGCTATTAGATACTGGCCACAATTACGTTACAACACTTGCTGAATCCCTATTGCCTGAGCGAGTGGTTCAATTACTTCATCAACGTGATACTGAGCCTTCAACTTTACAAGTATTGCCTCCAAGAGAGCAATTCAATAATCTAACGCGTTTAATCAGTGATTCTTTAGACTATCAGGCTGATCCTGAGGAAATGTCTGCAGCGACTTCGCGCTTAACTGAAGCGCTAAAGAAGCAAGATGGTGAAGTCGTAGACTTATCCAGTAAGATTCTCGACGATATTAGTGTGGAAAAAGTGAGAGCTGATAAAGCAGGTAACCTAAGAGCCACCTTGCACAATCTGTCAAAAGCGGTCGATAAATGCAACTACAACATTGATACACAGACAATAGCCATAGGCATCATGCAAAGAGCTGCATCAGATTCTATCGATAAATTTAACCAAAAGATCTCTGATGTTTCGGCAAAGACATTGCCAAGTTTTACAGAAAATCGCTACAGCGAACTGAAAATAGCAGAGGATTTCACCGTTCAAATTTATTCAGATGAAAAGAATGATTATATGGACTTTGACGAGATTTCGTCAGGCACACAAAGACAAGTCATGCTGTCTTTAAGAATCGCCATGTCAGAGCAACTGTCGATCAATTCAGGCAATGAGGAACAGTTTATCTTCCTTGATGAGCCTTTTGCTTTCTTCGATCAATCAAGAACCAGATCGACTTTAGAGAACTTACCTAAAGTCAGCGATGTTATTAATCAGATTTGGATTTCTGCTCAAGAATTCCCTGATTATACAAAAGTGGCGAAACAGATCGAGTGTCCATCAGATCAAAGTGAACTGATCGTTTAGATACAAACACTAAGTAATAACAACCCCTTAAAATAATAACAACCTGTTTAAAGATAGCCAAAAAGGTGGGGGTGTCGTGTTTAACTATTAAGTAGAGTTAAACACGACATATTATATTATTTAGTATATTAACTAAGATGTTAATAAATACGGCAACGAAAGGGAAATCAAATGCCGCTTAAATTAGGAATTCCACTTGAAACAGCCAATGGGGAAAGGCGTGTTTCAATGGACCCAGTAGTTCTTGCACAAATCACAAAGCTAAACATCAAAGTATTCATTCAAAAAGGTGCAGGTGATTCTGCATTCTTCGATGATGCTGTATTTACAGACGCCATTATTGTTGAAGATCTAAAAGAACTATCTGAAATTTCAGATGTTATTTGGAGAGTTCAAGCACCTTCATTAGAGGAAGTGCACTGGATGCGTGAAGGTTCAGTATTAATCGGCACCTTAAATGCTCATAACAATATAGCTATGCTGAAAGCGCTAGAAGATAAAAAAATAACTAGTTTTAGCATGGAGTTAATACCACCTATTGCCCGTGCTCAGGCAATGAATGTATTGTCATCGCAAGGTTCTATTGCAGGCTATAAAGCTGCCGTTATGGCTGCTGACTTATCGCCACAATTCTTTCCTATGCTGACTACCGCTGCAGGTACAATACGCCCTGCTCAAGTCGTTGTGATTGGCGCAGGAGTTTCAGGTTTACAAGCGATTGCAACTGCCAGACGCTTAGGTGCAAACGTCAAAGCCTATGATGTTAGACCTGAAACTAAAGAGCAGATCGAATCATTAGGCGCTAAAGCTATAGAGCTGAACGTTTCTGTTACAGATACTAAGGGCTTCGTGCACGAATTATCTGATAATGAAAAGCGTCAACAGCAACAAGAATTAGCTGATTATATTGCGGCGGCTGATGTACTCATAACCACAGCCTCAACTCACGCTAAAGTAGCTCCTAAAATCATTCCTCAAAGTACAGTTGAAATGATGAAAAAGGGATCAGTCATTATAGACCTAGCTGCCGAAAATGGTGGTAACTGTAGTTTAACTCGCCCTGGAAAAACCATTAATCACCGAGATGTGGTTATTCATGGCCCACTTAATGTAGCCAGCCAAGTACCCCGACATGCAAGCCAGATGTACGCCAAAAATTTATTTAGTTTCATGTCATTATTAATCGATGACAAGAGCGATTACGTACCTGATTTCGAAGATGAAATAGTCATTGGCGCCTTACTGACTAAAGATGGCGAAGTAATGCACGAAGAAACACTCGAACTGCTTAATAAAACATTAGGAGAGAAATCATAATGGACGGTTTTGTTGCTCTCTATATTTTTATGTTAGCCGCGGTGACGGGTTACGAAATAGTTTCTAAAGTTCCCATAACATTCCATACGTCTTTATTGTCAGGCTCTAATTTCATCCACGGAATCGTATTAGTCGGTGCAATGATAGTAATGGGTCAAGCCGAAACAATGATAGGCATCATTATTGGTTTTATTGCGGTTACATTTGCAGCAGCAAATGTTGTCGGAGGTTATGTTGTAACTTCGCAAATTTTGAGTTTATTTAAGCAAAGCAACAATAAAGACAGTGGAGATAAGTAATGCCTGATTCTCCAGATTTCATTACACAAAGTATTTTTAATGAGAATATAGTCCAAATTATCTATTTTATAGCCACCTTATTATTTATTTTTGGCTTAAAGAAAATGAGTTCTCCCCCGGCCGCTCAAAAAGGTTTAGTTTGGGCTGGTATTGGCATGTTGTTAGCAGTGCTAATCACTTTTTTTCAGTATCAAATACAAAGTAATTATCTATGGATGACAGCAGCGCTGTTCATTGGTGGCACACTCGCATACATCAGCGCTAAAAAAGCTTTGATGACAGAAATACCACAGATGATAGCCTTATACAACGGCTTGGGCGGCGGTGCGGCGGCGACAATAGCTGCATCAGAATTGATTAAATTAGAAACATTATCACTAGCAACCCCTGATACAGTTAAGTATCTGGCAATAGCAGGAGCCTTGGTCGGAAGCATAAGTTTCTCTGGTTCTTTAATTGCATTCGCAAAACTTAAGGGCTTGATTAAAAGTCCGTTCCGTTTACCCATGCATCAGTGGGCGAACGCCTTAGTATTAGTCGTTGCCATAACTTTCGGCATCGCCATTGCTCTAAACGGCAATCAATTTGAAGTTACTTCACTGGTGCTATTTTTCATCTTATCTCTAACTTTTGGAGTATTGATGACAATATCCATGGGTGATGCAGACATGCCTGTGGCTATCTCTTTATTTAATGCGTTTACTGGCTTAGCTGTAGGATTTGAAGGCTATGTACTGGCTAACCCAGCGATGATGATCGCCGGATTATTAGTCGCCGCGGTAGGGTTTAAACTGACATCATCAATGTCAAAAGCAATGAATCGGCCGATCTCAAATGTTTTATTTGGGAGCGTTAGTGAAATAGATACATCGAATGCAAGTTCAGCTATTGCAAATGGCAGAATGAAAGAACTTCAATCAAATGATGCAGCGGCGATGATGGCATTTGCGCAAAATATTATTATCGTTCCAGGTTACGGAATGGCTGTTGCTCAAGCTCAACATAAAGTGTCAGAGATGGTTAAGCTATTAGAAGACAATGGTGCAAAGGTGAAATTTGCAATACATCCTGTCGCAGGAAGAATGCCTGGTCACATGAATGTGTTACTTGCAGAAACAGGTATTTCTTATGATTCGATTTATGATCTGGATGAGATTAACGAAGAATTTAAGCGAGCTGATATTGTCTTAGTTCTAGGTGCCAATGACACTACGAATCCAGCCGCTCGTTCAGATCAAACCAGCCCAATCTTCGGCATGCCTATTTTCAATGCAGATAAAGCAAAGAATATTATTGTGATTAAACGAGGTAAAGGCGCAGGTTTTTCTGGTATTGAAAATCCATTATTCTATCTAGAAAATACTGGAATACTGTTTGGTGATGCTCAATCAGTGCTCAGTAACGTGCTTAAAGATCTAAAACAAATCTATTGATACACGGCAGATCAGCATTTAATTGCTTATTCTCTATTATAGTTAAAAACTAAGTACTACACTTTCACAATGCAAGACCAGCAATCTATTACCATTCGCGTCGCCATCCAAAGACCCATTTATAAACTCTTGGATTATGCTTGTGCGCCCGATAAAAATCCTGAGATTGGTTGTCGCGTTAAGGTTACTCTTGGCAACTATGAAATTACGGGGATTGTCGTTGAGATCGATGTAAAGAGTGAGTTTGATGAGCTCAAACCCGTCTTAGAAGTGCTTGATGAAAAGCCATTGCTTGACGATTCATTAATGACATTACTGGATTGGGCAAGCAGCTATTATTTTTACCCTATGGGAGAAGTGCTATTTCATGCGCTGCCTAAAAACCTTCGTACAGGTAAAAAACCACCTCAATTGACCTTATGGTCTGCAATCGAACCTCCAGAAACAATTAAAGGACACCCCCCTACTTTTGAGCTATTTCTAGATCAATTGAAGCGTTCGCCTAAGCAAACACAGCTGTTTAGTTTTTTAATTGAGAATGGAGAATCAGATTCAATCCAACTTCAAAACACTTGTGGAGATAACTGGCGTGCTTCGTTAAATCAATTAATCAAGAAAGAATTTATTACTTCAAGAGGAGTCGATGCTGATTTCTTCCCTGATAAAACTGATGTCACAAAACCTAAGAAAATAGCTTTAACACTGACAGAAGAACAACAACAAGCTGTTGATAACATCCAGAGCTACTTCACTGAAGAAAAATTAAAACCCACGCTACTGCATGGCATAACTGGTAGCGGTAAAACAGAGGTCTATCTTCGCTCTATTGAAACTCTATTAGCAAACCATAAACAAGTCTTAGTATTAGTCCCTGAAATAGGATTAACACCACAGCTCTTGCATCGTTTTCAGCAACACTTTCCGCAGCATTCAATCGTATCATTACACTCAGGTTTATCCGATGGTGATCGTACCAGAGCATGGCTAGGTGCTAGATCAGGGGCGATTCAAGTTGTGATTGGTACTCGTTCTGCCGTGTTCACACCAATGCTAAACCTCGGTGCGATTATAATCGACGAAGAACATGATGCCTCGTTCAAACAGCAGGAAGGCTTTTTGTATCAAGGCCGTGATATGGCAATTAAACGCGCCCATGACGCAAAAATACCCGTATTACTAGGTAGTGCTACTCCCTCTTTAGAATCTTTACACAATGCCGATACGACTCAGAATCGTTATCATTATTTGCGTTTAAACAGTCGACCGGGTACAAGTAAACCACCAGTGATGGTTTTGCAGGATATTCGTACCCTGCCACTTGAAGCAGGTATCAGCAATTTATTATTGGCTGAGATTCAACAGCACTTACAACATAACAATCAAGTGATGTTGTTTTTAAATCGACGTGGCTTTTCTCCTGTATTGATGTGTCCAGATTGTGGCTGGCATGCCAGCTGTAAAAACTGTGATATGGGAATGACCTATCATGCACGCGCGGGAAAAGTCATTTGCCACCATTGCTCTTTGGAGACCCCAATTAGTTCAAGCTGCCCCGACTGTAAACGCAATAGATTAACTACCTTAGGTCAAGGGACAGAGAGAATTGAAGCGGTGTTAAACAGCCATTTCCCAGATACTCCTATTGTAAGAATCGATCGTGATAGCACATCTAAAAAAGGATCATTAGAAAGTAAATTAGAATTAGTCAACAAAGGCGAACCCGTCATTTTGGTTGGTACTCAAATGCTCACTAAAGGGCACGATTTCCCCAAACTCACCTTAGTCGGCATCTTAGATGTAGATCAGGCTTTATTTAGCGTTGATTACCGCGCACAGGAGCGTTTAACCCAGCAAGTACTACAAGTCGCTGGCAGAGCGGGTAGAGGCGCTGACAAGGGCAAAGTGATCTTACAGACCTCTCAACCACAACATCCATTACTACTTAACTTACTTTCTAAAGGCTATACAGAAACAGCCAAAGAATTACTGAACGAAAGAACACTTTGGAACTACCCACCTGTAGGTGCTCAAGCTTTAATAAGAGTCAACGCGGAGGATGAAGCTGTAACGCTTAAGTTTCTAACTAATGTTGTGTCACAGTTAAGAGATTTACAAACGCAACAGCAAAACGGGTCCGTGGAATTATTAGGACCGATGCCCTCGCCAATTGCGAAACGAGCGAATAGATATCGCTTTCAAGTATTAATATCAGCTAAAAATAGACGTGAGTTACACCAGTTTTTAGCCATTGGCTTTCCAATATTAACGCAGGCGAGAAAAATGGGTGGGACAAGATGGAATCTTGATATTGACCCTACAGATTTTATGTAATTCATATTCAGATAGATCGCTTATTAGCAATCCTCATGAGAAGATTCTTGTAAGTATCCGAAAATAATGGCAATATTCT
Source organism: Cocleimonas sp. (assembly GCA_036960615.1). Classification (GTDB taxonomy): domain Bacteria; phylum Pseudomonadota; class Gammaproteobacteria; order Thiotrichales; family Thiotrichaceae; genus Cocleimonas. The sequence continues at coordinate 30,560 of JBALXO010000036.1, forward strand.
CTCTGGGGAAGTTCTTGCGCATTAAGAATATCAAAAAATATAAGACTGTTTTCTAAGGGTTTACATAGTAAATAGTTCGCAAAAGAGTGTAAAAAATGTATAAAGATTTTAAAAAGAGTGAAACTCTAGACACTGGCTTTACTTCGGGAAGCAGTCTTTTGTGGATGTTCTCGGGGATCGTTCTAGGTTTACTTGTTGGATTAGGGATGTATTTTTTCTCAAACGACAAGATGTCAAATGTCTCGATGATCGACTCTTTAGAAAAGAAAATCCAAAAAGTACAGACGGCAAATAATACCAATAAGCAGTTAAATGCGCTAAAACAAAAAACACTACAAGCTAACCTCAACAAACAGAAAGCTGAAGTAGAACAACGCAAAAATAAATTTAGCTATTATGCTGTATTACCTAATTTAGATGTACCTGTAGGTTCTGCGAAGCCAATCAATACCTCAATAGATGCCAACAATGCTACTAATATAGTTGCTGTAGCATCAGAGCAACCAGTCATCGAAAAACAAATAGAGGCTGTTGAGATTGTGATTGAAGAGCCAGTAGAAGTTGCACCAATTGGTGATTTCATGCTGCAAGTCGCATCATTCAAAAAAGAAAGCATGGCGGATAAAACACGTGGGCGTTTAACCAATAAAGGTATTGACGCATATATCCAAAAGAAAAAAATCAAAGGCCGCTATTGGTATCGTGTAGTCGCAGGGCCTGTTGACCAAACGAGTGTAGATAGCTGGAAATACACTGCAGAAAAGTTAGGGCATAAGCCCTTAATAATTTCAGTCAGATGATGGCTGGTATAAATTATGGCGAAAGTCGATACTACATTTGATAATACCCCTTTAGATCCTAGTAAGGATAAGGGTGATGCGCCTAGCTTAATGCAAGGCCAGATTGCCTATCTGTATAAAAACAAAACATTAGGTATTTGGAGTAACACCATACTGGCTGTTATTTTACTGATCTTTTTCTGGTTTCATTTCCCGCAACAACATATCGCCTTACTAATCTGGGCTGGCTTGGTTATTACCTTAAGCTTGGTAAGATTTTTCATTGGCAAAAGCTTCAAACCCGAACGACAGTATACTCAGGCCGATTTAACTGGCTGGGCAAATAAGCACGTCTTCTTTACTAGTCTACTCAGCACTATATGGGGCTTAGCGGGAATTGTCTTTTTCCCTTCAGATTTACCTCATATTGCGTTATTAATACTGATACTTTTTAGTGTTCTTCTAGCATCAATACCAACGCTGGCTGCATCACGTATTGCTTACTATTTCCAAATTGTTGTTACGTTAGCGCCGACTACTATCTTCCTCTTTATGAGCAGAGACAGTGGTCATCAGTTATTAGCATTAGCTTTAATAGTGATGGCACTCACTTTAGTGCTAGTTTCTGGGTATATCTATCACCTGCTATTCGAACTACAAAATGCACAAATTGCCTTGCAATCATTGGCTGATACAGACCAATTAACGGGTATAGCCAACCGTAGACATTTTGATAGAAAGTTCAAAGTAGAATGGCGCCGTGCGATGCGCGAACAAACATCTATTTCTCTAATATTAATAGATGTTGATTTCTTTAAAAAATATAACGACACCTATGGCCATCAAGCGGGGGATCGATGCTTACAACAAATAGCAATGGCTCTGGATTCAGTTTCACATCGCCCTGCTGACTTGGCCTCACGTTATGGTGGCGAAGAGTTTTCTATTTTGTTACCTGTTACCAGCCAAGAAAATGCATTAATGCTAGCTGAGCGTTTACGCAAGAAAGTTGAAGCCTTGCAGATAGAACATTCAAGCTCTGAAGTCGGTGTTGTCACCATTAGTGTCGGTGTTTCTTGTTGTCAGCCAATCTGGGATTTTACTGGCAATACACCAGATGAAGAACAGAAAGTCACCTTCCCAGCGATGTTATTAACTGCTGCAGACAATGCACTTTACGTTGCTAAAGAAGCCGGAAGGAACCAGGTCTCTGAACAAGGTTGTGGCGATCAAAAGATTGCGAATGTGCTTCAAAAGCAAGCTGAAGAAAATATTCCTATCGCATAAATACATGCTTTCTTAGCTCAAGAGCGAATGACATATATATCTTCTAAACAATTCGCTCTACCAATCGATATTTTGCTAAAATAGCCTGTTATGTATCGTTTAAATGACACCCCCCACCTTTTTACCTATTCTTCGACGCAATGAAACCTGCATCTGAAACAAACGGTGTATCTGAAGTTAATACAGCTCGAGATCAAAAACACCTTAAGAAGCTACTCGAAGATTGTCGTTCTTCGCATCGCTTTCGTTTATCAAGAAAGATAAATCAGCTATTTAAGGTAAAAACTGATGTACAAAATTATCGTTCAAGGTTTGATAAATTAGAAGCCGAGATACAAACGTCTATCGACAAACGTCAGTTTCGTTTAAAAAATCTACCCAAGCCAGAATACCCCGAAGAACTCCCCGTTGCAGAACGACGCGAAGAAATAATGAAAACAATTCGTGAAAATCAAGTCACGATTATTTGTGGAGAGACGGGTTCAGGTAAAACAACACAATTACCTAAGATGTGTTTAGAAATGGGGCGTGGCATTGACGGCGTTATTGGTCATACGCAACCACGTCGAATTGCTGCCAAGAGTGTTGCAGAACGTATTGCTGATGAACTCAATACTGAACTTGGAACAGTGGTAGGTTACAAGGTCCGTTTTCACGACCACACCAAAGAAGAGAGCTACGTTAAATTAATGACTGATGGCATCTTGCTAGCAGAAATTCGAACTGATCGTTATCTTAATCAATACGATACTTTGATCATTGATGAGGCCCATGAGCGCAGCCTAAACATTGATTTCCTCTTAGGTTATTTACGCTGGTTATTACCGCGTCGTAACGATCTGAAAGTAATTATCACCTCGGCAACGATTGATCCTGAAAGATTCGCTAGACATTTTAATTTCTCGGGAAAGAAAGATGATGATGCTCCGATTATAAATGTCTCAGGCAGAACCTTCCCTGTAGAGATTCGCTACAATTCTTTAATACCTGATGATAAACAAGACGA